>PKCQ01000302.1 GCA_002862265.1 Planctomycetaceae bacterium
GTGCTGCTTTTGGATTTTCGTTGCACCGGGGTGGGGATTCGCATGTTGAAAAATCCTGGCGAGGGATGCAAAGGAAGCTGCCGCTGAGGTTTACAGAATTTCCCATTGTTGGACTCGATTTGCTTCAATGCTGTCGGGCTCAATGCGGCTGCATTTTGAGGGCCTACCAGCCCATCACCATGTTGCTCTCGATGACTTTTCGTGCTTTTTCAAGATCGCTACCTGTTTCCTGCATGTAGAGTCGGATCGCATGCAGCTTGTCACCAGAACTTCGTGAAAGGCATTCACGAGCAATGCTGCAGATGTCCATTTTGCTCGTCAGTCCCAATACTCCTTTGGAGATTACCCAAGTGTCGCGAGGCCGCCGGGTCAGTCGAATTACATCATCGGTAGGGTAGGCATCCGCTACGACATTACGTGCAGCAACTTCGTCGTCGGCCCAAGTTATGATGATGTGTGAGGTTGTTTCGATTTCAAACAGCGGCATGTGGAGCGACCTGTTCTAGCCAAACTTAGAAGGAGTAGTTTAAGATTTATCATAACGCATGAAGATGCGACGCCTATATTGATTGCCGTAGCCCCCACGAGAATTTGGGAATCCGCTTCCGGCTGTGGAAGGATCTGCAGGGTACTGGCACTCGGCGGGAATTTGTTCGCCAAATTCGCTTCTTTATTACTAGTTATTGAAAGTCACTTTGTGCCCCAGTCAAGCCGCAAGACAAGTTTTCTGATCATCCTGGGGTGTGTGATCATTGTTTGCCTTCCCTTGCTGGGAGGATTGAAACGCGAGATTGCGCGTTGGCATTTGGCGGCGGCTGCGAACGCCATTGAGTTTGGCAACGGCGCCTACCAAGAGAGTTTGCAGAAGGCTGCTGAATCGGGAATCGATCTGGAGACGATTCACGATTTCTGGATGGTGCAGATTGATAAAAAGGCAGCAGATAATCCTTTTGACTTGCAGGTGGTCTTGGATGAAGCGATCAAAAGGGGATTCGATGAATCGGCTCTGTCCCGGCGTGCACTCCAGCAGTGGTTTGAGGCTCAGAGGGCAGCCAAGCGTTCGCAAATCGCAGGTGAAGAGTCATTGCCTCGAATGCTGAGCAATATCGGCGAATTGCTTCAGTTACGTTTGCAAGAGAGCAGCATGACTCCGAAGCAAAAGGACGATGTAGAGAATCGGAATCTGCTGGCTTACAACCGTGCGTTGGCTGGCGTCGAGTTAGACAAAGCTTTGAAGGACATCAATTTCGCGTTGGACCATTATCCAAATATGTATCACTTTCTGGATACGCGGGCTTGGGTCTACTACCGGCTGAACCAATTCGATAAGGCTTTGGAGGATGCTAACGCTTCATTGGAAAGTCTCGAACGTTACAAGATGGAAGAGCCAGGTTTCTGGGAGTCTGTCGAGCGAGCGGTCGTCAATTGGGCCGCGAGCAAGAGTTCAACTTCGGGCTCCGGCATGCAGGATGGTTCTAACGCGAATAACACCACGGGAGGAAACGTAGCAGAAAGTTTGACTGAGGTGAAAGATACTGTTAAAAAGAAAAGCAATCCGGTGTCCGCTGTTGAGCAGGGGATCTTAAATGTCGAAGCCGTGCTGCGATCGCATCGGGCAATGATCCTTGAAGCATTGAGCAAAACCGACGACGCTCATGTAGACTGGGACTGGCTGTCGGAACGCGACTTTCCTACCGACGGAAGTTTGCAGTAACGTTGTATTGCAGCTCGCCCCTCAAGATGCCTCTGCCACATTCCCGGCACCATCTCTCCATGCTCGAAACGAGATATTTAATGCATCCCCGCAGAACCATAGCTTTCTGTTGTCTTTGCTTGGTTTGTTTGGCCACAACTCTCCATGGGAAGCAGTCCCAGGACTCCAAGGATGGGGCTCAAAAAGTTGTAGAGAAGTACCGAGCAGCCGCGTCCAAGAAGTGGGAAAAGGCGATTCGAGGGCTCGAGAAACTTGACGAAGAAGAGGAATATTCCGAGAAAGCAATTCTCTTCATTGGCAGCTCAAGTATTCGTCGATGGGACAGCATTTCGAAGGATATGGAGCCTTGGGAGCCCATACGTAGAGGTTATGGCGGGTCACGCTTCTCCGACCTAGCGGTGTTCATCGATCGCATTGTCGCTGCACATCAGGTGCAAGCTGTAGTTGTCTTTGTGGGTAATGATATCAATGGTTCTGAAAAAGACAAGACGCCGGCAGAGGCGACAAAGCTCTACCGCTACATTGTCGAGCGCATTCGGAAGAAGCTTCCATCCGCGCCGATATTTTGCATCGGTGTCACGCCAACGGGTTCCCGATTCGATGTATGGCCCAGGGTTCAGATAATGAATAAGATGCTGCGTGAGTATTCGGAGTCGGATGACAGTCTGCATTACATTGATACTGCTCAGGCGTATCTAAACGAAAGTGGTAGGCCACGGGACGAGCTCTTCGTCAAGGATCTTCTCCACTTGAATGCAGATGGATATCAGCTTTGGTCAAAACTGATCAAAGCAGAGTTGAAGAAAGTGCTGAAAGACGAGCAATAGTCAAAAGCAACACTACTTCTTGTTAGAAGCCGTGTCGTCTGGCGGCGAAACATCACCGGCGGCGCGCAGTTGTCTATCTCGGAGAGCGCGGCCAATGCCTTCGCCCGGGGCATACTCTACCACGATTAGCTTGGCTCCCCTGCGATCCGCCTCACGCAAGAATTCGTAAAACTCTCGAGCATATTCCTCGATATCTTGGAACTCGCGCGAGATCAGCCAATCTGCTTCTGGGGCAGCGTTTTTCCCGAACGAACAGCAAGCTGCGGTTTTGTAGTTGAGTTCTGATTCGATATCCGTTTGAGCGGAAAAAAGCCGCACCGGTGCTTCGGGGCGATAGTGGGCGTGTCGAAGCCCAGGTGAGTTTGGAGCTGTTGGCTGTGATGCATCGATTTTGGAGGTTTGGGAGTCTAGCATTCGGGCATTGGGAAAAAGCTCACGGATTTCGTCGATCGAGATGCCACCGCTTCTCAAAACGATCGGAACCGAACCACAGCAATCGACTACAGTGGATTCTAAGCCGATATGAGCCGAATTGAGGCAGACCACGGCGTCCACGTTGCCTGAAAGGTCTTCCAACACAGATTGCCAGCGAGTCGCACTGGGACGTCCGGAAAGATTTGCCGATGGCGCGGCAATAGGAAGTTGGCATTTAGCAAGAATGTGTCTTGCCACGGAGCACCCTGGAATTCGAATCGCGACCGTATTAAGACCTCCTGTGACTTGCGGCAGAATCTCTTTGCGTTTTGGTAGCACCACAGAAATCGGTCCCGGCGCGAACCTTGCGAGCAACTCTTTGGCAATGGGCGTTAGCTGCTCGGCGGCGAGACGCCGGACTTGCAGGACGAGTGCCTCGACGACCCGCCGCCCGCGCACGAGGCG
>PKCQ01000113.1 GCA_002862265.1 Planctomycetaceae bacterium
GACAAGAAGTTCACGACGGTCACACCAACGCCGTGTAGACCGCCAGACATGGCGTAAGCAGACTTCTCAAACTTGCCGCCGAACTTAAGCACTGTCATCACGCCTTCGAGCGTACTGACCTCTCGCTCCATCTCTTCGCTAAGCTGCTCGTGCTTGTCGACTGGAATACCGCGACCATCATCTTCGACCGTTACCGAGCCGTCCGAGTTGATTCGAACAGTCACAGTCTTGGCGAACCCAGCCATTACCTCGTCGATCGAGTTATCGACAACTTCGTAGACAAGGTGGTGCAGGCCTTTGAGCGTCGTGTCGCCGATATACATACTCGGGCGTTCGCGAACGTGCTCTTTGTCGCTCAGCTTCTTGAGATCCTCTGCGTTGTATTCGCCAGACATCCCGAGTTGCTCGTCCTGGTTGCCGTCAGCTGGTTGCTCTTGATCGCTCATTCAGTGCTCGAATCGGACAAAACTGAGGCGGAATCTGACCCGCCCAAAATGGCCTTCATTGGGACGTGGAAGACCAGGTAATCTATTCCAACAGATTGTAGCATTTCACCCCGGTTTTGACTGGCCCCAATCGATACACAAGCCCCAGAAAAGCACTTTAAAAAGCCGCTTTTCACAAGGGTTTTTGGCGATTGTCAGCAGCTGCAGGCCGAGCCTTCTGCAGGCCCATAATGTCAACCCCAGAATCTCGGCGCTGAGACATCAATTCGGACCCTGACAGCTCGCTAGAAAAGGCTGTAGATGAAAGGTGCTGCTGCGGAACCGCCGGCCAGGACCAGTACCGTAAGCAGCCCAAGCACGAGCAAGATAGGCGTCATCCACCACTTCTTGTTCTCGGTCAGAAATGCGATGAATTCCACCACCAAAGAATCCGAGCCTTCTTCACCCGCTTGCTCAAACTCAGTCGAGCCCTCGATTTCAGGACGCTCAGTCATAGGGAAGCCCCAAAATGAAAATAGTGGCCACTATACAGGTACTCTTTCCGGCACGCGCTGGAGGCGAACAACATTCGTCGCAATGCGATCATCCAAGTTCGGGCGGAAAATCGTAAGAAGTATGAAAGGCAGGAACCAAGCCATAAACAGCCCGCCTCCAAATCCATGCCAGAACTGAATAGCCAGCATGATTGCCGCAGTGCCGCACATCAAGGAGCCGAGCGTTTTGCGGGTCGGCCAAAAGACAAAACTCGCACTCAACAGAATGCAGGCTACCAAAGTCGGCACCCGGAACTCGGCAGGAAATCCATACTCGCTGTCCCAGATTCCCGAAAGGTTCTCCATTCTTGGCAACCAAAGCCCCCACATTTGCGTGAGGTTCTCGCCAAAGTCAGACCCCTGAAATGCAAGGAGCAACATCAAAACAGCAAGACTCGAGAGCACACCGCTGATGAAGGGCCATAAGCCGCGATACCAGTAAAAGCTGATCCACAGCGGCAGCAAAAACAGCGGGTAATAAACAAGCCCAGAAGCCATTCCAAGCAGCACTCCCGCCACGAGCGGTTGACGATAAGTCAGCAACGCGAGGACCAAGAAAGCCGCCGGCACAGTGTGCTGTAAATTGCCTGTCATTTGAGCCGTATAGGGCAATATCAAATACATCACTGCGCAGCCGACACCCGTCTTCACGTTGTCAAAGTGCCAGTAACCAACCCCCACAATTCCGAGCACGATTGCCAAGTTCGACAGAATCGCGAACACGCGAACGAGGTTCGGCAGCCAGGCTGGCGGTGGTTCCCCATCCCCCGCACTCTCTTTCAGCGTTTCGCTAAGAGATGTCGGGAGGGCAGGCAACATATTGAGCAGGAGATAACCTGGCCCAAGTGACGGACTTCGAGCCTCCTGCTCTCTCGGCGTACTTGTAACTACATTCGCCATCAAGAACAGGAACAAAGAGATGCCAATGAAATTCAATCCGCCCATCGATAGGTTTGGGACTAGCAACGGCCTACGCACCAACGCCGGATCGATCAACATCCGAATCAACAGAAAAGCGCATGCCAAAAGCAGAAAAACGAACCCGAGAAATTCAAGGTAACCGGGCTCCCAGCCGTTCGAAACCTGAGGCTGGTACTCCGGGCTGCCTGGAGACTCGGCTTCCGCCGAGCCCGATTCCTCCTGAAGCGTAGGGACGTTGCCTTGCACGAGTGCTACCGGGATAGTCCGCTTAGCCGGCTGTCTGTAGGATCCTAAATCCGTTTGTTTGAGCACCAAAGGCTGCGTGATTTCTGGAATCGGCGACATTTGTAATCGCCTACCTTCGTACACCATCATCAATCCGGGTGCCAACAAGAGAAGAAGCAGGAGATCCAAATTGCGCACGCTAAAAAAGCGATGAAAGACGAAGTACATCGTCAGCAGCAAGAACGACGAGAGAAAAACCCACGTCGCTGGCTCAGGTCGCTGGTAGTACAGAAGGAGATCACTCATGGTTGACAGCTAAGCGGCGAATTGCAACAACGGACGACCGGTTGCGAGGGAATGTCGCGCATACACTTTACTGACAATATCTCACCCGCTGTCGAGAATCGCGGTCTAGTGGATTTTGGCAGCACTACCAAGGAAAGTAATAAGGGTCTCATCAACGCCTAAGGATAAAGTACAAAGCTCTCAATGCAATACCAACCGCCCTAAGCCAGGGTTATCCTACCTAGCTTTCCAACAGCAAAGGCAGGATGCACATGACTCTCCGCTTTTTGCGCCGAATGCTACTCCACTGTCAGCCACCCCCATGCCTCGCAACAGAATCAAGGCGATCGAATTCTTTGCTGGCATTGGAGGATTTGTCCATAGCTGGCCCAATGCTCATGTAGTCGCTGCCTACGACATCAGCGAACTCTGCCGGCAAGTCTATGAACAGAATCATCCGGGCCTGTTCATTACCAAGGAAATTGCCAGCCTAAATGCCGAAGAGTTAACGAATTGGCGAGCCGACGTGTGGTGGATGTCACCGCCTTGCCAGCCCTTCACCTCGCGTGGCAATGAGAAAGACATCCATGATCCAAGGTGTTCCGCCTTCCTCCATCTGATCGATCTGATTCCGCAGTGCCTGCCGTGCCAGATCGGAATAGAGAATGTAGCTGGGTTTCGCAATTCGCAGGCAATGCAAAGGCTCGTGGCGACCCTCAAGCATTCCGGGTACAAGTTGCAATCTTGCGATTTCTGCCCTTCGCAACTGGGTTGGCCCAACCGTCGTCCGCGTTTCTACTTGCTCGCCGCACTTGCCCCAGGTGCCCTGAGGCCATGGCGAGTCGTCGAATCACAACCGAGTCATCATTCGCGATCGCCGCGATTGAAGGAACTCGTCATGGATCAACAAGCAGATTATGATCCTGAAGTTTGCCTGGAACCGGAAAAGACAGAGGCCTTCGAGGAAGCCTTGGACCGCGTGTCGGCCGACGATGCCACCGCCGTGA
>PKCQ01000129.1 GCA_002862265.1 Planctomycetaceae bacterium
GGAGCTGCCGTAGGGGCTGCGACAACTTGTGCCGGTCCTACTGTTCCTCGAACCAAACGGACCTTCTGGTCACTCTGCTGAAGATCTAGTTCGTTCAGGCCGCGTTCGTCCATTAGGTCGATTAACGCACTAATGCGATCGACGTTGAAGACATCTTCACCTTGGGCCATGAGTATTCCTATCTAGTTTCCAATGTTGGGGTATGGATCGACTTCGCTAGCGTCAGGCGTTCAGCTAAGTAGAGTTTGAATGTTCGCGTCGAACTCTTTCGGCAAACTGCTCAGTACTTCGGCACCAGACTCGGTGATTAGGACATCATCCTCAATGCGTATCCCGCCGAGCCCAGGATAGTAAACTCCTGGTTCGACCGTAACCACCATTCCTGCCTCAACGGGAGTTGGGAAATTCTTCCCCATTCGAGGAGCTTCGTGAATATCCAAACCGATTCCGTGGCCGAGTCCGTGATTGAAACGCTTCTCCATGCCGTAGCCGGCAAGCGTTTCTCGGACAACTGCATCGACCTCGCAACCAGTAACCCCAGGTCGCAGAACGTCAATTGCGGCAAGTTGGGCGGTCAGTACAGCCTCGTACGCTTCGCAAATTTTGGCGGGGATTCTGCTGGTCGTCAATACACGAGTCAAGTCGCTGCGGTAGCCGTCAACGGTGGCTCCCCAATCAATCAGGACAAACGGATTTTCCGACAGTTGATTGGTTCCTGGCTCCGCGTGAGGCAAAGCCGCGCGGGGGCCGACTGCGACAATGGGATCAAAGGCACAGCCGTCGGCTCCAAGTTTCCGCATCGTGTGCTCGAGCTCGTGCGCGAATTCCAATTCCGTCATGTTGGGTCGCATTTGAGCTCGCATGCTTATGAATGCTCGCTCAGCAATATCAACCGCTCTACGAATCAGCTTGACTTCGTCTGCATCTTTTATCGCTCGCAGTAACTCGACTTCTGCTCTGCCGCGGATGAGCTCGCCAAACTTGGCTTCCTGAAGTTGGTCAAACATCGAGAGAGTCATTGAGTTCGCTTCGACGACCAGCTTACTTACATCCATTCTCTTCAGCAGCTTGCAGGTGACTGGCAGCAGCAGCTCACTAGGCTTGCGAATGTGAGTCGCCAAGCCAGGGCATTGCTCTTCAATCTGCTCTTCGTAACGCGGATCGCTGATCAGAACGGCAGCTTCATCACCTCCGCTGGTAACGATCAAGTACGCGCTGTCACCCGTGAAACCAGTCAGGTAGCGGACATTAGACTCGTTCGTTATGAGAATGGCATCAGCACCACGGAGTAACTTCCGTAGCTTGCGACGACGTTTGACCTGGTACATAGATCGAATCCATCTCGATTGGGGGGCGCGCGGCGATGAGGGTGAGCTTAGTTTAGAGTACTCTTCTACCTTATTGTTTTCTGACTCCACCGCGCGCTGTGTCAGCATCGAAAATCAGTAGCGAGCTGAAACGGAAAAAAGCCAAGACGCTCGGAACGTCTCGGCTTTATTGTCGGTTATATCTGCAAGTTGAAAACTAGGCAGCAGGAGCGTCGCTGCTGGAAGCAGCTTCGGCCGCTGGAGCTGGTGGAGCTTCACTAGGCGTTTCTTCCATTTCTCCAGCGTCCGTGCTTTGGCTGCAGTTTGGGCAACCGCAGCTAGCCATACGTTCCTTGAGCTTAGCAAGCAGACCGCCACCACAGCGACGAGTACGCTTCGGCTCGCAGCAAGTTGGCTCTTCAACTTCGCAGCACTCCTCAACAACTGGGCAAGTCTCAACAACGCCACAGCAATCCTTGGCAGCCTTAAGAGCTGCAAATAGTCCACCACCACAAGACTTCGAGCCACCGCACTTGCGGCCGAAAGCTTGTGCTTCTTGGGCATCAAAGCCCGCAGTCATAAGCATCGCCAAGCCAGCGATGCCCGCAACCAAAAGTCGATTCATCGGAAACCTCCAATAGGTCCAACATACAAACTCGCTCTAAATGCTGAGCAGCATGGCGGCACATCCGCCTACTTGGTGCCTTTGAAATTGCCGGTACTCCAACAAGCAACTTCCGGAGCAGCGGTGAATCACCGCCGACACATGTTGGGAAGCTAGGGTTGGGAAAAAATTCCGATTGAGTGTTATGGGCAAAATGCAAAGGCTGGTCAATAAATTACTGGACCTAATCCCAGTGTCAACGGGGCTGCGCGGGGCAAATCGCCGTGCTTAAAAGGTTTGGAGGGCATTTTCACACAATCCAGACTAGATGGCCGCTTCAACCCCACGTCGTGCGCAGAAACGGCGGGGGAATTCGCCAGAATTCCAATTCTGAACGTATGCATTCGCGCAACGGCGGAGGCTCGCTGCAAAGCGAAATCGAAAGATGATTGGAGGTCAGGCTCGCGGGAATTCGAGAGACTCGAGGATTCTTGGCGAATCCCAGTACAAAAATTATTGTGCGACCCTAGTCGACGTCCTCAGTAGTCCACTTTAAATCGATAAAGCGGTATGCACCGTTCGGATTCTTGTCTTGCAGAATCACGGGAAGCCGCTCGGGGCGAATGCCGTCGTAGCAAGTCAGCTTTGCAAAACGCGAAATACTCGCCGGAATCCCAACTGCCGTCGTGCCGGGGTGACCGGTGGCAGGAAACGGACCACCGTGATTCATGGCTGGGCTGACCGCTACACCAGTCGGCATTTTGTCGTTCAGCAAACGACCGACTCGACCAGCCAGAATCTTACTGACTTGGTTGTAATCGGCGTCATCGCCACCATCTTTGGCCGAATAGATGCAGCCCGTCAAATTGCCCTCGAGGGCGGCAAAGATTTGTGCAACTTCCTCGATGCCCTTGCTGACCACAATGAGTGATGCGTTCCCAAAAGCCTCGGTTTGAAACAACTCCGGAGCGCTCAAGAACTGTGAACCGCTGACTCGCAGCAGAGTATTCGCGACGCTACAGCGACCTTCTTGGGCATCACCACCACAAAGCAACTCTGCTCCACCGCCTTCCAACGTTTCTATTGCCGCGGTCAGAGAGTTCTGTACGGAGGGCGAGAGCAGCGTTCCAGATGGTCCTGCGAACCTCTCTACAACGCCAGAGATGAATTGCTCCGACTCGTCGCCCTCAATTAGTAGAACCATTCCTGGGTTCGTGCAGAATTGGCCCGTTCCCATCAAGACACTCGTGATGAACTCTCCCAAAATCTCTTCACCGCGTTCTTTCAAAGCACCCGGCAACAGCAGAACGGGATTCACGCTGGAAAGCTCCAAATAGATCGGTGTTCCAACTTGGTCCGCGGCTGACTTCAGCACCAAACCAGCACGACGGCTGCCGGTGTAACCGACTGCGGCAAGTCTTGGGTCGCTGACGAGTTTTGTGCCGTCCTCGTGCGAGGTTCGGTAGATTAACTGAATCATCCCGGCTGGCATTCCTGTTTTCTCG
>PKCQ01000640.1 GCA_002862265.1 Planctomycetaceae bacterium
ATCTTTTCGGGTGCATCCTCACCGAGCAGCGTTTCTTTGATACGCCGGCAGCTTCGAACTAGCACGTCCCATTGCTGCGTATTGAGCTTCTTTCCTTGAGCAATCTTTTGTTCGATGTGATGGGCCAGCGCTAGATCGAGGTTGTCGCCGCCGAGGATCAAATGCTCGCCCACCGCAACGCGATGAAATTGAACGCGTTGCCTCGCGGGACCCCTTTCCGCTGTTTCTTCTGATTCAGCTTCTTGGCCATGGGCCGCTGAAGGACGCACTTTGATCAGGGTGAAGTCGGAAGTACCACCGCCGATATCGCAGACCAAAATGTTGTGACCAGCTGCCACTCGATCAAACCAATCTGCATCGTGTTTGTACACCCAGGCATAGAAAGCTGCCTGAGGCTCCTCGATCAATACGATGTTATGAAGGCCCGCTGCTGCAGCTGCCTGAACCGTCAGTTCTCTCGCAACTTCGTCGAAGGATGCAGGGAGGGTGATCACTACATCCTGCTCTTCCAGTTTCTCCCTCTTGAAGCGATGATTCCACGTGTCACGAATGTGAGCTAACAAGCGCGAGCTGACCTCGACGGGGGAGAGCTTTTCTACACCATCCGAGGCTTGCCAGGGCAACAACTTGGCTTCACGATTGACGCCTGAATGACAAAGCCAAGATTTCGCCGAGGCGCTGAGACGCCCTGGTGACTTGACGCCCTCGTCGCGTGCCATGAAGCCGACACACCAATCCTGCTTCTCAGAATGCCAAGGCAGCTTCAGAGCGTCTTCTTCCGCCCGCTGAGGCAAAGGCTGAAAATGAAAGGAGGGAAGCGTATCACGAGATTCGACGGAGTTAGGAGCCGTCAGCTGTGGCATGTTGAGCAAACGAACTTGCCACGGTGTTTCTGTTGTGTCGATGTAGGTGACGGCGGAATTGGTGGTGCCCAGGTCGATGCCAACCACGTAGCGGGCTGGTGGCTTATCGAGAAGCGGATCGAAGGACGCGGCAGAATCTGTCACTTTATGATTCATCGACGCCATCTCTTACATTGAACTCCAATTTCCAACTCCCCTCACCCTGGACTGCGATGCACCAAAGTTCAAACATTCCTAGTTCCGTGATTCGCGATTGAAAACGCACTGGAACGTAGGGCTCTGTTATTGCTTCATCTGATTCTAAAGTTGCGGTTAGCGCCGTCGTCTCAGCCAACTCGGATTCATGCCACTGCTGCAAAACGGCGCCCGGTTGGTCTTCTTTTCGAATTGCGGAGCTGAAAAAACGGAATTGTGCTTGCTCTCCGTGCACCAATCCGATCTCGCCCGATGGGACGTCGACCTCCGTTCCCTCTTCCATTCCAATCGGAACGACGCACAAAGCGTTCAACGGCCTAGGCGCACCTGGGATAGCAAGCCCCGCAGTTTCAATTCCAACGTAATATGCATGGGCGACTCCGCCTCGAATTCTAATTCCTCCTTGCTGCTTGACTCGGCCGTAGTGGGCTGCTCCGATGGCAACGGCATGGTCCAGATCGCGAGTCCCAGGCAGAGGATTTGTCTCACCACCAGCAAACCAGCTATTCAGTACTTCGACAAAACGCTGCTGAAGCACTTCGGCTTTGAAAACACCACCATTGAAGAGTACGTGGGTTGGCTGCGGTACCTCTCCGTCGACTTGCGAGGAAAGGAAGGCAGCGACATGTCGGGTTACTCCGGTGTCGGCCTCAAAAGGTAGGCCAAGCTGCTGGAAGCCGGAAGCTCTTTGACGCACCGGAGAATCGTTTAGATTGCAATCCGGAAGAAAGCCATCGACCATCAGCTGACCGACACTTGCTCGATCCACTTCAACCGATACTGTACCGCCAATTAGCTTACTGCCGCGCCCGAGGACGGAAATCGTGTGTTTCTCAGGGCCATCAGGAGTAAGGAGCGTTTCTTTTGCAGCACGGCAAGAATGCCAAAGTGAAACGGATTGCCAGGGATCGAGCTTCGTGCCCCTCTCAGCGAACTGTTCCGATACTTGATGTGCCAAAGTTAAGTCCATGTTGTCGCCACCGACCAGCAGGTGGTTGCCAACCGCTTGTCGCCTGAGCAGAAGTTCGCCTTCCACCTCATCGACTGCAATCAGCGTCAGGTCCGTGGTGCCTCCACCGATATCGCAGACGAGTAGTTGGTCGCCGACCGAAAGCGAGTCGCGCCAGGTATCGCCAGACTGAGCCAACCAGGCATAAACTGCTGCTTGCGATTCTTCTAGCAGTACCAAGTAGTCCGGAAGTCCGGCAGCTATGGCTGCCTCACGCGTAAGTTCACGCGCGACGGCATCAAACGAAGCAGGCACCGTCAACACAACCTGCTGCTGATTCAGGGGATGATCCGGTTGAGCAGCGTTCCATGCGGCAACAAGATGTTCCAAGAAAAGTTGTGAGGCTGCCACGGGAGATAGCTTTTCTACGTTAGCTGGCGTCTGCCACGGCAAGATAGGAGCCCGTCGATCGACGCCGCTGTGAGAGAGCCAGCTCTTGGCGGCACTGATGGTGCGATCCGCATTTTCTGCCGCCTTGCGTCGAGCATACTCGCCGATGCAAAAATCGCGATCTTCGGCCCAGGGTGTGTCTAAAGCACCTGTTGGTTCACCCATTGAAAGGAAACCGAAAGAAGCGAGAGAACTACGCTCTTCTAGCGTGTGTTCGTCGACCAATTGTGGAATTTGCAACAATTCAACTTCGGCAGCTTCATCGCCCAACTCTGCGAAAGCAACCACGGAGTTCGTCGTGCCAAGGTCAATACCGATAACGTACTTTGCGGTCACTATCGCTTCAGTGCTTGAGTGTATGTCGATTTCGTGGAAACGGTTGCCCAGTCGATGATAGGCTCATTATCAAGATGTCTACTTGGCTTCTAACTCAGCTTGAGCGACCACCATAGCTTGCTCTTTTGTGCCAGTCCATTTCGGAAGTTCGCACTGAGAAGCTTGCCAGCCATGATGCACCAAAGTGCCTGTCTTAGTTTCTTCGCTCGCATTGCCAGTAACGCGAATCTTGGCAGCGTCGCCAGCAGGGATCTCGACTTCCGCCCCATCTTCTTCGCTGAAGATAGGTTCAACTTTGAAAAGTCGGTCGATCACCGAAGCACAATCACGAAGTACGTCGCGAGCTGCAGCACCAATTTGCGCATCGGTGTAGTCACCAAGGGGTTCTTTCACGATGTCCAAGAATCTTGCTTCACGCTGCAGAGCGGCGAGCAAACTGATCGCTTCGTTGCGTGTTGGCTTTTCCTGCCCGACTGGCTTGGGAGCTGGCTTCGGCTTTTTCTCAGATTCGGCTTTGACCGTCGGAGTGTGCATTGGGGACTCGCTCAAGTGCGTTGGCTTGACCAAGGCGGCAATCGCAAGTCCTGCGAGTGCCCAACCGACGACGACGTCGACGACAAA
>PKCQ01000638.1 GCA_002862265.1 Planctomycetaceae bacterium
GCGTTCGTCAGCCAGCCATCCTTCGATGGCCCGGCCACACAAAGCCAGGCACCCAGAAAGATGGCCTGATGTTCATCGCTGACTTCTTTCCGACACTCATCTCACTTGCTGGCGGAGATCATGAACAGGGAAAACCGATCGATGGCATCGACATGACAGAAATGCTGTTCCAAGGCGGCGAAAGTCCGCGAGAAGAAATCGTCTTCGATGTCGCCGGAAGTGTACGTCTTCCCACCATTCGCCGAGGCGCGTTCAAGCTCATGGGCGACGCTTTATATGACCTCCAACAGGATCCTTCCGAGCAAACAGATATCGCGAAGCAATATCCCGATCTAGTCCGAAAACTGAAGGCCCGCGTAACAGCCATCGGCAATGAGCGTCCTCCGCTGGGAGATAAGCCCTTTCTGATGGATCCGCCGCTGCCATACGTTTACGGAAAAGAGGAACAGAAAGATGTGCCAGCGTGGCTGGTCAAAGCAGTAGATGCTGTCCGAGCCAAACAACCACAAGAATGGGCCACTGGCGAAACACCGTGGCCCAAAGCTCCTCAAGGAGCAGTCGCTAGCAAAATGGATGGACTCAAAGACGAAGTCGGAGGCAGCGAACAGAATCGAAAAAAAGACTAATGCATGACGAGCGACCTCATTTCGCATTCAAAGGCTTGGACGTCTTACCTGTTTGATTGACCAACCGAGCTCGATGCCCAAATCCATGCGATTTCAAAACAAGGATGGCATGATAGATCAGCAGTTTAACGCGGTTTCCGGTTCTTCGAATTCCCATCGATAATCGCGAAAAGGGATCTCGACTGTCAGCCGCTGACCATGTCCCGGCGGCTGAACAATGAAGGTCACCTAGTCCATCTCTACTTGCGAACGAAACGCAATTTTCCAACGCTAGGTCACACCATCAACTGTGATCGGCGAATTTTCCGTCTAGCGAGTGTCAGGAGCAGGATAGATTGTTACGAACTCGCATTTGGCGTCTTGGCTGCAGGACGTTTGCCCTGGTTGCACCGTGCGTGACAAAATTAAGAGCAAGTTCATAGAAACCTGAGTCAAAAGGTAACTGAATTTTTCGCTGCTCAGAATCAAATGTCCCAGAACCGTGGCTAACGACATTCGGCTGAAATGCCCAGGCTATGAGCTCTATCGACGTAAGTCGCCGGGCATTTCGCAAATCTGAAGGCTGGACATCGCGGCCGTTCCGCATAAATGTGCCGCTACGAACTGAAGAACCGGCGACTCGCTCCTCGCATCGGTAATGCGAGGAGCGATTCGATCAAGCCATTCGAAACTACATATCGATCTCATAGCCCTTGCGGCTCGCGCGAGAGAGGAACGAGTTGGCTTCTTCGTCCCCAATGATCTCTCGTTTCGCTGGATCCCAATTCAGCTTGCGGCCAAGTCGAATTGCGATGTTCGCCAAGTGGCAAGTCTCGAGCATCCGGTTGTGTGTCCATACGTCAGAGATTGGATTCTCACGTGACTGCATTGCAGCAATCCAATTGGAGGTGTGATTCTCGCTGACCGGTCCGCCGTAAACTTCTTCCACTGCGCCTTCCGGTAAGGGATTCTTTTCTAGGTCTTCGACTGGCTTACCAGACAAACGTCCGCGGTTCACGAAGATGCGTCCCTTGGTGCCTTCGAATAAAATACCATTGTCGCCTTCGTTCTTAATGATCAGCGGAATACCACCGGGCATATCCGCTTGGATCTCAAACTTCGTTGGCGAGTTGTACTTATTATCCACTGTCGGGTTGCCGTCTTTGTATTCAACTGGCAGCGAATAGCTGACAGGCGTGATGCTGCTCGGTCCCGTCTCGCTGGCACCCAATGCCCAAGTGGCGATATCAACGTGGTGAGCACCCCAATCGTTCATTTGACCGCCCGAGTACTCGTACCAGTTACGCCACGCATAGTGACAATTGGTATACAGTGGAACGCCTCCGCCATATCCTTTGCGCATTTCAGGTAGAGCACGGTAAGGGACCTTGGGGGCTGGCCCCAGCCACATGTCCCAGTTCAGTCCCTTGGGCACGTCGATGGCGGGGATCTCGGGTGAACCCGTCGCACCGCCGATTCCACAAGTCACTTTGCGCAGATCACCAAGCCGTCCAGCGCGAATGATCGCGATCGCCTTCAAGAAACGCTGGTTATTCTCGGTGCGTTGCATCGTTCCAACTTGGAAGACGCGGCCTGTTTTCTTAACGACCTCTTCGATCAGCTTGCCTTCGGCGATCGTCAGCGTGAGCGGCTTCTCGCAGTAGACATCCTTTCCAGCCAACATGGCTTCGATCGAAATCTTCGTGTGCCAGTGATCGGGAGCAGCAATCATGACTGCATCAATGTCCTTGCGTTCCAAGACTTTTCGATAGTCTCCGTAGCCGTCAGCGGCTTTGCCGGTCTTGTTTTTCAACTTTTCGTTGACCATGCCGAGGACATTTTCGTCCACGTCGGCGAAGGCAGCAAAGTCCGCGAACTTGGTCGATTTGTTGGTGATCGTCCAACCTTGATTACGCAGTCCAATCGTCGCGAAAACGGGACGCTCGTTTGGAGAAGCTTGCGCGATCGAGTTGACACTTGGGCCAGCAAAAACTCCGGCAGCGGCTGCAGCAGAAGTCGCCCCTAAGAAATGACGTCGGTTCAAATGAGTCGAATTGGTCATGAGTCGCCTATTATTTGTTTCAAACGAAGAAAGTCTATTGGTGAATGGGTCCCGTTATTCTCGTTTGATCTGCGAGCTATTCATAGACCCTTCAGGTACGCATCCCGGAATTCCTTGTGGGACCAATCAAAAACACATTGACTGTGTATACGAGCCGATGTGCACTCTGAAAATTTCCCTCGGAGCTTAGTTCTCCTGTAACCACCCAGCGCAAGATGGCACCGCTACTCGTAGAGCGGCGAATTGCCTCGATTGCAATCTCTCTTTATCCGGAAACACTGAGTGCTTGAGGAAGATTCCAAGGCGATATTCACCAACTGGCTGGAACAGCATAGCTCCTCCGTCTTGAAGGTTTCGCGCTCCTACACGCTGACAGAGGAGGAGTCGCAGGATCTGGCTTGAGAGATTTAGCTTCAGTCTTGGCGTTTGCTGCCCACGCGAACGCACCGCGACCTGTTGTGGAAGCCGTCGGACCAAGGAAGCTAGGCGGCTGTGGAACTTAAGTTTGCCGCGACCGCGTGAGCGTCCGGGCATAGTAAATCGACCACTAGGCGGAAGGCCCGATGCTTGCGGCGATGCGGCTCACAAAACGCACTTTTGGGGTGTCTAGTCGCCAATACAATATAGAAAACTAGGCTCATTTAAGTTTTGAGGAAATTCTGAGTACACGCAAGTCTCATTATAATACGTCTCTGGAGTAGTATAGTAGTCTAGTAGTCTAGTAGTCTAGTAGTATAGTAGTCTAG
>PKCQ01000637.1 GCA_002862265.1 Planctomycetaceae bacterium
CAACAGCAGCATGGCTATACTTTGGAATGATGCATTTCTATGCCACGACACGACTTTAAGCTTTGAAGGGTGTTGACGGGTTTATAACTGTTACGAGAGTCCGTTCAACTCCGCGATCCAGCATAAGGATTTGTGGGATTTGCAAGTCCAGGAGCGGAAGGAATTCTGGTGAATCCTACTACAAATTGGACTACCAGATCATGGGAGAAAAATTCTCGGGTCCATCGGCAAATTCGGAAGGTTGACCGAAGAACTCGTCGACCATATCGCCGAGACGGTCTCGGGTCTTCTTGCTCATGAGCTTCTGCATCTCACGCGAAGCATCTTCTGAGATCATGATCGGCAAAAGGTCAATTGACATCAGCCCGCCGCGGCAGATCGCTGCAATCTGGAAATTCCGGCACTCCTCCTTGGGAGTCTTTAGAAGAACGCAGCGATCGAGCCATTTCTCGATCTCATCGCCTCCCCACTTCTTTGTATTTTCAAAACGCATTTCAAAGTCAAAGCGTTCTTCCAAAAAAGCTGAAATCCGTTGAGAAGATTCCTTGGAGAGATCTTTCGATATCTTGTTACGACAGTCCATGCAGATTGCCATCTCCAGCACTGGCTCGGTACCACGAAAGACGCGTTCAATCCCATACATGCAGCCGTCCGCCATCAGATCGCGATTGCAATCTATGCAGTTTCTGAATGGGCCTTCGTGATATAGCGAATGAAATTGTGAAGGAATGGGAACCCAGCGTTCTGACAAACTAAAACTCCGACTGCGATGGCACTCTAGCTGAACTGACATACGGCTGAAGGGGCGAAACCTGTTTTGCCCTGTTGCTTTACCGCCCTACCGTTAATAGAAACTTCTTCCGAGTCTCTTCCGTGCTGTATCGCCCGGGTTGCTGCTCGTCCTGGCCTTTTTCGAGCGATTCCAAGGATGGACCTGACACAGCGAGTCCGGCGGAGGGCACATCCCCCTTGGCGGACCAGACGATCGCGTTGGAAACAAGACGAAGAATATCTTGTCGCCCCCAGTTCCAATGATAGTGCCCACCGGTGAAACCGAACGATCTACCACCATTCGCTCTTTCGTAAGCCCATGCGGTATGCTGAGGCTCACCATTGGCAACCGCTTTACGTACAGCGGGGTTGCCGCTGTGCGCGCCATCTTTCCGACTCATAGTTTGCTCTGGTGCGATCGCTGATAAAATTGGAGTGACGCCTTTCATTTCAGGCTGAAAACGCATGTGGAAATACCATTCATCATTCGCGGCAAACGGTTCGACTCCCTGGGTAATCGGATGCTTAGGCAACGACTTGTAGTCAGCCGTCCAATGAGGATTTACCGACCAATTGATTTCGAAGTAGCCACCCAGCCAACGAAGAAATTCTTTTCCGCCATCATCTGGTGGAACCTCAACACCGTAGTGCAAGCAAACAAAACCTGAGCCTCGCTTTATATGCTTGTCCAAGACATTAAGATGCTGCAAAGCCGGATGACGTTTCCCTCCATCACAGTACATTACAATCGTGTCCGCATCATCGAGAACGCTGTCATCCTCTGGCCAACCGCCAGAGTAGACTTCACAAGCCATGTTTTCAGTAGAATTCTCGATAGCCTCAGCCAAAACCCGACAGCCAGCCAAATGCTCATGCGATCCGTAGCCGTGACTTGGGCGGCCGGCCAGAAAGACGACCTTCAGCGATTCGTCCGCCATCAGCGACGGAGCACCCAAAAATGCGAACAGGAAATACAGGATCAGACCGAAATGGAAAGAGAGCTTTTTTGTAGTCACCTTGCATCCTCTGAGGAATTCGAGTGGGATGAGTTGGGGCAGGGTGAAGGCAACGCAACAGGATCCTTCGAAAAACTATTATAGCAGCTGCTGGATTTCCGGCGTATTGAGCCTGATCAGCTTCTCGCGTACCAAACGAATCTTTCGTATTCAAATGACAATTCCAATCGAACTGCTGCTCAACGAGAAATCGCATTGCGTGGTGAACAAGCCTGCAGATCTGTTTACACAAGCCGCTCCTGGCATTCCGAATCTGCAGAACCGTTTGGAGGAGCAGCTTCTTGGTCAGTATTCCGGGGACAAGTCGGCTACTCTACCCTTTGTTGGCCTCCCACACCGTCTCGACAAGGGAACTTCAGGAGCCGTGTTAATCGCGCGAAACCAACGAGCGCTCAAACGTTTTGGACTTCAGTTTCAAACACGCAAAGTCCACAAATACTATCTGGCTGTTGTCCAAGGAGACGCCCGAAACGCACAAGGACGCTGGAATGATACCGTTCGAAAGATTCCAGATGAGGCCAAGGCCGAGATACTGTCTGATTCAGCTCCCGGCAAGGAAGCTTCGCTCGACGCCAAGTGCATCATCGCGACACGGGAACTGAGCCTCCTGCTTATACAACTGCATACGGGGCGCATGCATCAAATCCGCATCCAGGCTGCCAGTCGTGGTCTCCCAGTCCTCGGCGACCAACTTTACGGTGGTAAGGCATCTAAATTCGTCGCCCTGCACGCCGCGCGGATCGACTTCTTCCATCCAACCCATGGCAAACAACAAAACGCAACTGCAAAAGTGCCGCCTTCCTGGGAAAGTTTACCCCAGATGTTGCAAGGTCCATTGTCTGATATGCAGCAAGCACTTGCTACGAGCGAATCAGTCGAGTTCACTGCCAAGCAAATATAGGGAAAAACGAAAGGCCACTATTTGCCCTCTGCCATCTTTTGCCCTCTGCCATTTCCACCAGCCAAGCTTGCCCGCGTCGATGCATCTCCTCCTCCGGAACCTCTTCTAAACGCGTGGTAATAGCCCGTTGGTAACCAAAGGAACTTGCACACGACCGTGACGATCGCCCGAAAACTGGATTGTTTCCTGGGTTAGAGAACAATCCAGGCAGACTGACAGCACCAACCAAGAAACTATGCACCATTTACGCAAGAATAGGGTGCTAGCGGCAACTCCGACTAGAGGGCACGTAACCGCGTATGCACGTGTCCCAGTTGCAAAAAGCCATTTTGGGGTTCTCTGATTGGGTTAGGCTAAGCCCCCCTCAAATCCCAACGGACTTGGCTCTAAAATAAAGTTTCCAGCAAAACATTTTTACGTGGAGTTCTTGATAATCCTATGTCGTCAGCACCTCAACTTGACGAGCAGATTCAGAAGCAGGCACAGACCTGCCAGAATTTGCGTGATGAAATTGGCCGCGTACTTGTCGGGCAGGAACACATGGTTTCTCGCCTGCTAATCGGTTTGCTGACGGGTGGTCACATCCTACTCGAGGGTCTGCCTGGACTGGCCAAAACCTTGACGATCCGCAGCTTGGCAGAAGCTATCGATACTGGTTTTTCGCGCATTCAGTTCACGCCAGACATGCTGCCCGCAGACGTGATCGGAACTGAGATCTTCAATCC
>PKCQ01000202.1 GCA_002862265.1 Planctomycetaceae bacterium
CTTCTTGGCCCACTCGTGCTCCAAGGCCATCAGCAACTTAGAGTTGTGCAGGTCTGTTTGGAACTCGGCAATGAACTCCTTGCAAGTGGTGCTGTCCAGCAACAACACCTGCCGCCTGGGGAGGCCATGTGTGAATGTGAGATGGCGCATTGGCTATCGCCTGAGGGCTTCTCCCAACGGCCCGGATTGAGGTGATATGCACGCTTTGTTTTGATGGTCATGTTCAAAATGTTTTTGTTCAAAGTCATGTATGTCTGCATGGAGCGACAAATCCCACCCTGCCCTCACCTGCGCACAAGCCAGATTAGCAAATTATAGCTGTCATTGACCAGGCGGCCTTGAGCTGGGTTGGCTTCCTTAAGAAGTTGGTACACCAAATTTCTCAAAGGTGTAGCGAGTGGTCTGGATCCAGGCTGGGGCCACTCGGTGCGCCCACGAGTTTCCAGCCGTCTTCCCCCACGCTCACAATGACCAGGGGCTTAGGCAACCAGTTGGTCAGTGAAACAGACACCAAGAGCCGCAGTTGGTTAGGAATTTCGGCATTCTGGCAGCCACTGCCGGCAGCCTAGCTTCACCCAGTCACGGGGCAGTCACGGCCAGGCCAGGGCTCGGCTTGGCTGGAAGTGTGCGCAAGAGGGCTGCCACATATTCAGGGTTCGAGCCGGGTCTGGCACAGACCCGCCAGGTCAGTCCGCTCCAGCGTTTGATGGTTAACGTTTGGTACCTTAGGTGTGCCCCTTTAAGGTTACGCCTCTTCGGGATCAACGTTGTGCGCTGATGCATAAAGATGTTGACCGTAGCTTGATCTTCTAGATCAGAGCGTTTAGTTATTCGTTGAAACATTTCACATTTGACACATGGCGCACATAGACGAGGAATCGAAACGATGCAGAGTGTGATTCGTTGTCGACCACTAGCGATATCAACATCAAATCGCGTTCCTCACCTTGAAAAGTGTGGGCTGTCCCTACCAACAAGCTATGCTTTTCAAATTCTTCGTACGAAAACCTTTTGTCGAGTTCTCGCGCCAGATAGTCGACTTGGCTACGAAAAGGCGATAGTATCCCGACCGATTGCGCCGCCTGAGGCAAGACTGCTCTTTCAATCTCTACCAACTGTTGCACCTGCACCAAGATCTTCTCGGCCTCCACCTCGTTGCGTCCTGCGGACGAGCAGACCCCTTGCGTGCATACGCATTGCAGAACATCTTGCTTTTCGAGTGGCCGCTGCCGCATCACACGCAAAGCACCTTGATAGAATTCGCCGTTGCTAAACTCAATGATAGGAGGCAAAGAACGAAAGTGTTCGTTGAGAAACACGACTTGGGACTGGATGACCGCTTGCTGGGTTGCATCCAGAATTGAGTTCTTGCGAAAATGAAATCGCTGCTGCTGGCTTTCTTCCAGATCTTGCGACCTTGCTATGCTCAGCTGCCGTCCCTCAGACAGGAACGAAATGTGCCTCAGTTGCTTCGGATCACCGACGATCACCACTCTCTTTGCACGTTGGAGCAGAGGCAAGCAACTCGCGATATCGCACTGCGTCGCCTCGTCAAGTATCGCCAGATCAAAGAGATCCTCCTGCAAGGGCAGCACGTTTGCCAAGTCTGTCAATTTGCAGAGCCAGACCGGAAAGGCATGAAGCAGCGCACGAAAATCGATTTTCTGAAAGAGCTCGCGCTGCCGTCCGTCACTGCGCGCCTTGATCGCTTGAAGAAAGTGAGTCAGGTCGGACCGTTTTCGATCAAGAAGATTCTTTGTGCGCTCTTCCAACGTTTGCCGTAGAAACCGCTTGCTAAGCTCAGTGCGCTGCTCCAACCGCTGTGTGTAGCTCTGCAGACTTTGCCAACCATCAAAGTCACCCAGCTGCCATTGCCGAAGCCCTTGGGTTAAACTTTTCGATAACCCACCGAATATCGTTGAAGCCGTCGAAACCTCCGATTGGCCCCAGGCGATCTCACGGCTTTGATTTCGAGAAATGGATTGCTCAAGCCGCTGGAGTTCCTCGTCGAGCTTTCGAAGTTGGCGAAACTGCTGCTTTGCGGGCTCCGCTTCCTCATCTTTACCACCAATCCCACTTAGCAAGTTTTCAAGCGACTCTTTCAGCTTCCGCAGATGCTGTTTGCGGCCGGCACGCACTACCGCACCCGACTCGCCAATCATCTCTTCGATCTTGTCGCCGACAACATTGACGGATTGATCCATCCGCGACGCGATAAGGACCGTTTGCTTGCGAGCCAAGTGATCCAAGGCCACCGACGCGATCGTATGCGACTTCCCGGTGCCCGGTGGTCCGACCACCATCGTGACGTCTTGATTTCGGCACAATCTTGCGACCTGTTCCTGGGCCTCACTAAGCGTCGAGGGAGCAAGCGAAGGCAGTGTTTTGATTTCTTTCAGCTCAGGTGGCTTGGCGTCCAAGAGCGTTTGAAGTGGCGCGGAATAACGCTCCTGCTCCGACAACTCCGCCAGTTCAAAGAGCACACCGCGTGTATCTGGTGAATTGGCAAGCAAGGCGATAGCCGTCGATGGCAGGCAGCATAAAGGTTGTTCTTCCGACTCGCGTCTCTGCCGTACTTCTTTGCCATGCATCAACTGTGGGAAACCAGCCAAAGATTCAAAGTCGACATGAGTTAGCAAGTCCGCAAACAATGCTGCTACATCGTGCAAACGTGCCTTGGGCCATGGAGCGGGCGGCAGTCTACTGAGTGAGTTGAGCACGGTGTCAGATTCGATCTCCGCAACTTCCGCAATCTCGAGCAGGACAGACAAATTGATGCGACAGTCCGAGAGATCTGGCGCCACGAAGTACTTCTCTTTGAGCTCGACGATCTCGGCTGGGAAATAAATTAACGGTGCACAAAGATGCTTCACCAATTGTTCAAGCTCTGAATGCTTGCCGACAACTGGCAGCGCGGCATAAACCAGCGTCTTATCACGACGGTATTTGAAGGCATCCTTGCGTAGCTTTTCTCCGTACTTCTCAGGCAAAGGCACGCGATCAATTGTTCCACTGAGCGCTAGTTCCTCGTTGTCTAAGAATCGTAGATGCCGGATCTTGCTATGCAACAAGTCCTTGATGCCGACTTCTCGATTATCCGCCTCGTAGCAATCTCGCTGGTAACGGATCAGTTGTTGTAAGTCGGCCATGTGAAAAATTCGTTTCCCAACAAGTTACCCTTCCGCTTGGCGGGAGGGCGGGCTTTCAGGCCCGGGGAGGGCCCCACTGGCGACTAGCTTCTCTCTGCTCGCCGACTTCAAGTGAACGTGGTAAATCTCCCTTGGGAACCTGCTATTCCGGAGCGTTGCCCTCCACCGCAACACACAAGCCAGATCACCGTCGATCGGCACTCACCGGAATCTCGTTGAGAGTATAGTATGCCCGAGTGTGGAGCAACGCCTCTCCATCG
>PKCQ01000203.1 GCA_002862265.1 Planctomycetaceae bacterium
AGCCTGAAAATGCAGAATAGAAACCCGAAGAAGCGCATAAATAAGGCTGCGAGCGTGGTGCTCGCAGCCGTTGGAAGCATTCCCCATCGTGTCTGAACTACTGAGCGTTAGCCTTTGCTTTGGAACGAGCCTCTCGAAGTCCGCGACTTAGGATGTCTCGCAGCATTGGCGAGTAGTCCTCGTACTTGGCTTCATCAGGAGATCCCGCAGCGAACTGGAAAATCGCATCTCGCGGCTTGGGGCTGAGAGCAATCAACGTGCTGCTAACTGTACCGTAGTCTGTTCCTCGCTGGATCATACTTGGACGACCGGGTGCCGTCGGGCTGCGAGCAAAAACTTTGCTGGCAACCGCGAGAAATTTGACTGGCGAGTCAAGCATCTGCAAAGTCAGTAGCCGGTGAGCAAGCTGGACTCGTTCGTCCATCGGGTCATTCATGTCCTGATTGCCAATGATGTTGAGACCTTCTTCCAAAGGTTGTACATCCTGCTCACCATCACTGTGGACAACCCATCCACTCTCCGCATCGCAAACGACGAGATTGAGCCCTTCGTAGCGATGGGTCATCAGCTCTTCCATGGCTTTGTCTACGCCTTTACGGGCACTACCGGTTCGAAGAACTTCTCGAGCCAACAGTCCGCGGCTTCGAGCGCCAATCGGATCACCTGAGCTACCTTGAACTCGGCGGTTACAAAGGCCAACAAACATCCCGTGTTGGTTGACTCCTAGCCAAGTTCCTCCGGCTCGTTGATCTACTCCGCAGAGTACTCTAGGTTTTCCGGATTGTATGGAAGGGGGTAAGGAAGGTCTGTCGTAATACTCCTCTCGATTTGCAGCTATAAGAATCGGGCTTTCTGGTACAAGGCGGTAAAGAACTGCCAGTAAGCACATCGATATGCGTTTTCTCTTCTACGAGTAGATGGACTATTGAGAAGGAGGGCATTTGGGGGCTAGTGGCCGATGATACAGATAGGGCAAATTCGTCCAACAAATCCGCCTTTCCATACTCCGAACAGGCCGAACGACCTCCTTGACGAAGCAAACAATCTAACGCCGGGCTATCGCCTGAAACACCTTCGGATGGGTGGTTGGTAGGGATATTTGGGCATCTATGACTGCCATCCTGGCAATTTCCACCGAAATGAATGCTGTATTCTGCCCCAATTCCATGGCCTAGAGTGGGTTTCAACGCGCCCAATGCCAAGCTCGTTTTGCTGGCATGTTGTTCAGCCAAAGAAGGCCCAGCCCTGTAGTTACAATCGCTGCGATACTGAAAAGCTGTGCGATAGTGAGTCCGGTACCCAACTGACTAGCTTCGTCACTTCGAACCAATTCCATCATAAAACGCGACGAAGTGTACAGCAAGATCGCGATGCAAAAGACCATCCCATCGCGGCTGGCGAAAGGCTGTAGAAACCAGATCAGAACGCAAAGCAATGCGGCATTGATTGCTGAGTAAATCTGCGAGGGATGTGTTTCGAGGCTTTGTGAGGGAAGTTGAGACGGTAAGAAGCTAATCGTTCGGCCGCCAACCTGTGCTTCGGCGAACATCTGTGGTGCTGCGACGGGATCATTACCGGCGACCTTCTCAACGCTTGAAACGTAGACACCAGACAAGCTTGCCCCCTCCTTAAATCCACGCTGGCTGGCGAGACTGTTCGGCTTGATCGCTTTAATTGTTGAGGGCGGAAACTGGGATTCGAGCTCAACGCCCAGCAAACGTCCCGAGGCCAGTTGCGACTGGTAAGGAAGGCTGCCTTGCGGGAACTGAATCGAAGGCAGTTCTGCAGTACAAATACCTCCAAAGCAGCAGCCATGTAGAAGGCAACCAATTCTTCCCAGGCTTTGCCCAATCAAAAAACCGGGAGCGATGAGATCCGCCATCGCCAGAACATTTAGATTTCGTTGCCAGCAAAAAGTGATGCCAGCCAGAAGTCCCCCAATCACTCCACCGTAGATGACCAAGCCACCTTCCGTGAGTTTGAAGACATCGGTGATCGAGTTGAACTCAGACCACTTCTGTACAACAAAAAAAACTCGAGCGCCGATCACACCAGTCAACATCATCCAGAACCCAAGCCCTATCACGTCGTCAACGGAGAGGCCCAATTGTTTCGCGCGCAGAACTGTAATTCCAACTCCGCAGAATAGTCCAGCAACGACCATCACGCCGTAGCCCCGTATTGGCAGTCCGATCGCGGTTCCATCGTGCCACTTTTGCTCTACAGATGGCAGCAGAAAAACCAAAACGGCAGAAGCGACAAGCACGACGGGTAGAGCTGCGGTCAATTCCGCGGAAGATCTAGTCTTGGAGTAGGTGTAAGCTGCCCAAGCGATGTATCCGCCCCACACGAGTACGAGCAAAGCTCCGAAACCGAACATCGGAATACCAGCTACCTGGTGAGGAATGTAGAAGAGCGTGCTACGCATGAGAATCCAGGTTCATTGGAAGCGAGAACCGGATTTTTCCACGTCCTTGATTTGTTCTTGCAAGCCAGGATGAGAATGGGATCCGGAAGCCAGTCTGTAGGATACCTGATTCCAGCCAAAACAAGAATTGCAGTCCGTCAGTCGTAGGCTTGCGACAAAAAAAAAAACGCGGCTGACCAGTGTCAGCCGCGTCGTTTTTTGTCACGAGTAAACCAGGAGGCTATTCCATTGGCTCGTCCGCTGTACCAACTTTATCCTTCGCCTTGGCAGCCGCTGCGCGGGCATTGCCCGTGTCTTCACCCGCCATGGGAGAGGAGGTCGTTGATTCTGGAGCCTGAGGAGTGGAGTCTGCCCCTCCACACCCTGCTACGGGAGCGATCAGTGCGAATGCAAGCAATAGAGCCGATAGTTTCTTCATGGTTTCCTTTCTAGATCCGTTTTAACTAAATGCTAGTCAACTACTGGGTAAAGCCTTCATCGAGGACCCAACCGTCAGACATCGCTGCCATACGACGCAGAGTTCCAATTGCAATGTTTTCTGAAACGTACTGAACGGAACCATCGCCCAATACCCAGTTGTTGCCACCAGTGTGATAACTATTGAAACCGAACGAAGCAGACCTACCCTTGGGACTGCGGATGGATTGTCTACCCATCAGGCCAACAGGAAGCCAGTTCATAGAGATCCACGCGAAATTCCAAGCGTCACCACCGGTGCTTTCACCCATCAACAGCGTGTTGCTCAACCCGTCAGTAACTTGGCCGAACTTGGTAGGATTACGGTCACTACCGTACATACCACGCAGTGGATAGTAGTTACTTACGTCCGCCACACCGTCACCATCGAGGTCGACACGCTCAGGGTTGCCGTGAGGTCCGCAGAGGGTGGTACCGTTGCTTTGGTAACGAACAGCATTCATAGCACCACCAACACCAATATAAATTACGAAATGTATTTTCAACAAGAACAAAAACAACAA
>PKCQ01000516.1 GCA_002862265.1 Planctomycetaceae bacterium
TTGAGGCTGGTTCTCATATCGAAGCCATCAAGAAGGTGACTGGAAAGGAAGATTACCTGCGGGATCATTTCCCCCGATTTGCAGTACTTCCAGGCGTGCTCATGCTTGAAGCTCTCTTTCAGGCTTCGGCTCTATTGGTCCGGGCGACGGAAAATCACGAGGTTGGATTGGTCATGCTCCGGGCAGTCAAAAATGTCAAATTCGCAGACTTCCTTGAGCCTGGTCAGAGCATGCGCGTTCATTCTAAGATTTTCAAATCAGATGGTGGAAAATATACGCTCAAAGCTGAAGGTAAGAAGGCGGATTCCACCTGCGTTTCAGGGCGGCTCGTGCTGGAAGTTATGGAGGACGACCAACCTGAGATTGTGGCCAAGCATGCTGCCTTGTATATGAAGCAATTGAGCGAGCAATTGCAGCAAACGCCTATTGCATCTTCTTAAGATAGCTATAATTCCAACCTTGGCAGAGCGTCCCACTGGGCGACGGAGGTCTTGGTAATAACCAAATTTGGGACTGGTTTCCCCCACGATTAAACTTTTGCAGGAAAGAAAAAATGGCAAGCTCTGAAGAGGTATTCGAGAAGGTTCAAGAAGCTTTGGTCGATGCCTTGGGGGTAGACGATGACGAAGTCACCCGTGAAGCAACCATGGTGGGCGACTTGGGAGCCGAATCGATTGACTTCTTGGACATCGTTTTCAAGCTCGAAAAAGCTTTCGATATCAACATTCCACGTGAAGAACTCTTCCCTGACGACATTTTGACCAATGCAGACCTGGTGCAAGATGGGAAGGTCACTGCAGACGGCATCAGCCAGCTCAAGGAGCGACTACCTTGGGCCAATCTCAGCAAGTTCGAGGGCAATCCACGCGTCCAGGACTTCGGCAACCTGCTGACCGTGAACGATCTTTGCAGCTACGTCCAAAGCAAAATTGGCTAGCTCAGCAAACTCTGAGAGCAATCTAAGGATTCAAAGATGCGTTGGTATTGGCTTGATCGCTTCGAGAAATTCGTTGCAGGCGAAGAAGCGATCAGCCTGAAGAACGTAACTCTCGCCGAAGAGCCTCTAGACGACTATCTCCCAGGGTACGCCCACTATCCCCATTCCTTGATCATTGAAGGGATGGCTCAGACGGGCGGGATTCTTCTGTCGCAGACCAATGACTTTCGCGACAAAATTGTGTTAGCGAAAGTCAGTAAAGCGGAGTTCGATTGCATTGCCCGCCCCGGTGATACGATTCGACTACGAGCAGTTTTGGTCAATCGCCAAGCAGATGGTGCGATTGTCGAGGGCAGCATCGAAGTCAACGACGAACCACAAGGGCGCATGGAACTTACTTTCGCCATTCTTGACGAGAGCTACGGAAGCGAGCCGTTCTTTATCCCCAGCGACTTCTGCCGCGTTCTACGCGGCTTGTGTCTATTTGACGTTGGAGTGAACCCGGACGGGAGCCCTCTGCAAATTCCAGAAGAAATGCTCGCCGCCGAGATCGACGCACTTACGACTCCTTGCGAGTAGTGGGATTTGCCAAAGTCCCTCCCAGCTCAACCGCTGCATAAAGCTGCTACCGCAGCGGGATTCCGCAGAAGTCACAAACAAATCTCGCGCAGTAACGATCGTAACAGTTACTGCCCGTCCCCATGGCGAAAAGCAAGCTCTATTTCTCATCACTTTTAGGATGAAGAAAGCTTAAGTGATGGGCGGCATGAGCAGCGTGAAATGCTGCAAACTCTTCTGCAGACATCTTTCCGAAGCCCGGATGTGGATGTAGAGGATGTTCCCAGCTCATGAATGCTTTGACGCAATTCCTGAATTCTGCAACTTCACGAGCATCAGCCACCTCGTTTGCAGGCACAAACCTGCCTGCAGTAGGAATGCCCTTCGGCGATTTACCGGCTAAGAGCCTCGGTAGTCCGAAGAATCTGAGCAGCGGTCGCAAGGGAAACCCGAGAAAAACCATCCAAGTAGGGTATCCATTCATATTAGATTCCATCGTCGACCGCATATGCCAGCAGATCTGTCCGAGCGACCAGTTGCCGGACTTCTCGTAGCCCTTAGCCTGAAGGCTATCTACTTCAGCGATCACTTGTTCTAGACTCTCGAACTGTAGGCTTCGGCGCATATTCGTATTGATCCTAGGCTAGCGACGAACCAAATCTCAGATGTGCAGCGGCCACTTCAGCTAGTTACAGTTCTGATCCCATCATTCGTCGGAAACTTGGAAGCATTTCTTTATTTCCTGAAGCTGTATCAAGCAAAACGCGATCGCCGACACCGTTAGCGTAACGGGGTTAAACGCTTGGATCGCAAGTTCGGGTGACAATGTGATCGCGCTCAGAAACAGAACCGAGAAGCCCGCAAGTGAGATCACAATCGGCCATGGTTGTTTCCAGAAAACCAAGACAAGAAGTCCGATCAAGACCTCAGCCACTCCTGCGATCATAATCGTTGTTTCAGCGTCGACGACAAAAGGGCCCTTGGCAACCAACTCCAACTCACTGACATGCTTGAAAAGGATCTTGGGAACTAGACCGTGATAGATCCAAATCAACGCGATGGAGAAACGGGATAGTGCGTAAGTACTGATGATGCTGCCCACGTTGAGTGCGTAGTGATCTTAATCGAATAGCAGAGGCTGTCCTTGATTCTCGCGGGAGCAACATTGAATGCAATCCGCAACATCAAGAAACTGCGACTGCTCAGGCAATCTTGGCGGCTTCAATTGCATCTAGCTCCTTGAAGGCAGTCTGCACACTCTTGCTGGCAAGTTTTAGTCGCCATTTCTGTACAGATTCAGTCGTCCCACTGAGTGCTCGCCAATACAAAATACTTGAAACCACGATTCCAACGACTCCGACGATCAGTGAAGGAACCAGGCTGTTGCGGTAGGTCACGACTTCGTCAAAACCCCCAGCGGCAAAGAGCGGCAGCCAGATAAGCCACCAAGCAAATCCGAGAAAGGGGCCGAGCCAAAGTCGCAGCGTTCTGACCCCTCCGATCTTCTCCCGAATTGCGATGAGCTCCAAGGAGTAATCGATGCGTTTGATTCTGACCGCAACGACCGCCCCGGCAATAATCATGAACAGGCCATAGAGGTGCACAATCACGCCACAAGCGAGCAGATGTGGCACTTGAGTGTTCGGTGCCCAGCACCGGGCTCCCACTGCGATTAGGACAATTCCGGCGACAATTTGAAGTAGCTGACCACGAAACAGAGGCCGCAGCGACAGCTCAACGCGTTCCATCAGGGTTCGGCGGGTGAGAAGGATGCGACCAGCGAGTTCCTGTTGCTGCAAGTCTCCGAGGTTCTCGCCTTCAGCCGGGTTCCTGCTCGGACTGCCAATTTCAGTGACTGCTAGATCTGGTTGATCGGTTGCAGCGATCACTTGCAC
>PKCQ01000519.1 GCA_002862265.1 Planctomycetaceae bacterium
CGCATCCGTCGCGATGACCGAGAACAAAGGACTTGGAAGAAAGTGTGTAGGGGGCTTCCTTCGAAACGGATGGTTCTAAGGCACTTTCAGCTACCTGGCTGAGTTGAATTCGGCAAGCTCGTAAAACTCGCTCTCCCAACTGCTCGTTGGCTTCAAGACTCGGGTACTTTCGAGTTAGCTCGTCTCGCCTGAGATACATTCCAGGTGTATCTCCTGCTTCCAAGAGCTTGTCGATTTCAACCAGAGTCGAAGCAAGGTATTCGTCTCGGCCAATTTCACGCTTGATCCTGTTCTGCGACTCCAGATTCTCGTCAAGTACGACGCGCTGCTTCTCAAGCTGGGCCTTCCCAACGAATCTTGGATCATTGAGCAACTTCATGAGCTCTTCGAGTTGAGCCATGACTTCCTTGCGTTCCTCAATTGTCTCGCGTGAATCTGCACGCTCTAGGAGCTTGGTGGACAGGTTGACGAGCACGCCTGCGAGGTCGTCTCGTTGGTCGGTTAGACCCTTTTCTTCTGCAATGTCTGGCAGGAGTTCTTGAGCAGTTTCCAAGCCCTTCTTAGGGTTGGGGGTGTTTTCTACAGCATTGCGAATCTTGGCTAAAACCGAACGGACTTTGGCAAACGACGCTTGTTCGTGTTGAGGCCACTGCTCTGCAAATTTCTCGTAGATGTCGCCAGCCGTCTCATAGCTTCGCTGTTCATACCTCTCCTTGGCACGTTCCAGGATTTCGTCTGCATTGCCTTTCATGAAGTACCAGACCAACGCAGCCCCGACAATACACACAAGCGCCAACAGCGTACCGACGAGAATGATACGCATTGACTCCCATGAATTATTTGGCGTCGGGGGGCGTACAACTTTGTTGGTCTTCGGTTTGCTACTGTCAGAGTCGAAGACACCCGACTGTGGCTCTTCCGCAGCTGTTACCGGAATCGCTTCTTGAACTGGAGTGACGGTTTCAACAGCCTGAACCGGCTCGACGGATTCGATGACCTCGACCGAATCGACGGCTTCTACACTTTCGACCACCGGAACCGTCTCGACGGAATCTGTGTCTTCGTTGTCGTCCGCAAAAGTCAGTTCATCATTCGACGCGGTTGCTGATGCCACGTTTCCAGAGCCGGCCGCAGCTTCTTCTGCGGGTTGATCGGTCATTTCAGTGATTAGCTTCGTCGCCTGGAACTTAGTCAAATGCCCGTTGTCTACCAGCAGCTTGGCAAGCAATTCCGGCTTTAACTGAGTCTTGCTATCTCTCACATGCTTGCGCAGTTCGTCCACGATCTCGGGTGACAGTAGACCTGCAGCTTCGAGAGTTTCAATAAACTTGTTGGCTCGTTCTTGCATTCAGAACTTCTCTTTGTTCGTTAGCATTCCAGCGATTGAATTGGTAATAACTTCCGTATTTCTTTTCGTCAGTCCGTTAGTCGAATTTCTCGACCGTTTTTCCTTCGGAATTCTCAAAGTGGGCCTCTAGTCAAGCTTCGAGAGCAATGGCAATAGCACCATGAGCGCTGCCTTCGTAGGCTTCCATACTAAGTTTGGCAGACTCTCGGCTGTTTGCTTTGTCGCTAGCCTGGTTTAAAGCGACAATCAAGTCTTGCTTGTTTCCAACCAGTTGATCCCAGTATTGAGTGATGATGCTGTAACCGCTGAACTCATCGACTTGTAATGTCACTGCCCGGTCGCTTTCTGGCGTTTGTTCGATCAAACTTTGGCTAGGAGCTTCTAACTTCGCAACCGGAGATTGAATCGTATTTTGAACACTAACGGTCGCTGTCACCATGAAAAAAATGAGGAGTAAGAAAGTGGCATCGAGCATGAGCGTCATGGCCATGTCTTCGCCTTTCTCTGACGCACGATTTGATATGACGCTCTTAGTAAACCCAAGCATCTGTGACTCCACTTCCCTTTCGGTTTTTGAAAGGTCGCCTAGTCGAACTCTTCAACTGTACTGACTTCAAAACTTTCAAACGAGGCTTCTCGACCTGCGTCCAAACAGGCAACCACTGCTCCGTGGATGCAATCCTCGTGGGCCTGTATAACCAGCTTGCTTGGATTGACACCGCTCCCGCCAGCCATGGCATCGTTCAAAACTCGAATGAGATCTTGCTTACTGCCAACCATTTCGTCAGCACCATTCGCGGTGATTACGTTGTAGGCGTTGAACTCATCAACTTGCACTGTGACGATGTCTGGGTTGTCTTGTTCCTCCTGCTCGATCTGCTTGAGACTCGGGTCGTCAGGTTTGGTCGCGGGACGTTGCAGCGTTTTTTGGACACTGAAGGAGGCGGTTACCATAAAGAAAATCAACAACAGAAACGTGACATCGACCATCGGTGTCATGTCCATGTCGTTGTCTTCATCTGACTTCGGCTTGCGAAAACTAGCGGAGGCTGCAGCCAGCTCACTCTCCTCTCGAGCTTGCTGTTCTTCGTCCGACATTCCGGACTTGCTATCTTCAACCGCTATCGCGGTGGAGGCTGGTGCAACTGCCTCTATCGCAGTCGCTGGACCGGTAACGGTGACAGTCTTGCCACAATCCGGGCACTCAATTTCCTTTCCAAGCAGCTTTTTTGTAACCTGTCGCTGCGAACCGCAGAGTGGGCATTGGAATGGGATTGCCATAGCAGCTTCTAACCTTGTTCCAAGACCGCGATGTTGATGACTTCGCCTTCTTCCATTGATTCCGAGATCGCGCCGCTGACGCGGCTAATCTCTCCCTGCCTCACCGAGGCTTCCGCCTTAATAATGACATGCTTGAGTCCCGAGTCTATTCCCATCTGCACATACTCGGCTACTTCTGCATTCTGCTGCTCTTTATCAGCGGAAAAAGGAACTCCGTCCGAATTCTGCACTTCTGCGTCTTCACCGGTGCCTCGTCGCATGATGACGACAACGGACTCCTTGCCTGCGACAACGCCGCCGTGTCGAGCCTTCGGCAAGTCGACCGCTTGCTCTTGGTCTAACTTGCTCGTGACTAGAAAGAAGATCAACAACAAGAAGGTGATGTCAATCATCGGTGTGATGTCCATTTCGTCGTCGTTGTTAGAACGAGGACGCACGAATGGCTCAGCACTGACTTCTTCGAATTCGTCTTGCAAAACGCTCGACATATCTGGCTCGATAATCAGACAGGTTTGTAGGAACTCAATCCAAGGCTTGGAAACCGCAACCGGATCAACCGGAATGGAATCTCTACTTGCGCTTAGACAAGCCAACGCGGAATGCTTCTAGGAATCGTGTGACTCCGGAGCCGACAAGTTCTTCCATGTGACGAATGCGATTGTTAACTGCGTTCATCGCCATCACCAAAGGAATCGCGATGGCCAACCCGATCGCAGTGGTGTAGAGAGCGGTGTTAATGTCTTTGGCGAGCAAAGTTGCTT
>PKCQ01000106.1 GCA_002862265.1 Planctomycetaceae bacterium
ACAGATGAGTGACTGCAGCAAATTGAGCGAACATTGCAAAAATTTCTTGGAACGATTGCGGGCAGCGGGCGTCTGTTCTCCCAACATCTGATTTGTCAGATATATTTTCGTCAAAGTGTGGCAATCGCGTCGCAAAAGAAATCTTGGAGCCAATGCTCGGTGGCATCACGCTTAACGACAGATCCAGCAACTCTTCGCCAAGGAAGTTTCCATGTTTCGCTATGTCTCCGTTTCTGCCCGATTTTGGGCTCCAGCGCTCATCCTCGCCCTCTCGGGAGTTGCTGTCACGGCGTCGCTACAGGAAACCGATCCCAACAAGCTCTTTGAGAAAGCAAGGTCAGAGCAATCTGATGGAAATTATCAGGATGCGGCGAAGATTTACCGCCGCTTAATTGATAATGCCGAGACATCCGAATCCATCGTCGCAGAGTCCTTGCCTCGCATTCAGCAGTGTTATCGTGCTCTGCGCACTGAATCCGAGCTAGATGCGACACTTGAGTCGGCAACGACTACCCACGTCAAGAAGCCTAGGGTGCTGGTAGCTGCCGGATCGGTCATCATGAGCGCGTCGCACTATGGAGTAGTCTCAGACAGTAAGTTCACGCGAGGCTACAATCCGCGGCGCCGCGTTTCGGGGGCTTCGCTAAACTGCGCTGAACAAGATCGGCAGCGCGCTATGAACTGGACTTTGCAGGCTATCTCACTGGCAAAGAAAAAGGACCGGTCACCGAGATGGTATTTGATCTTGGCCAACTATCTTTCCTATAGCCGTAGTGGGACCATGGCATGGCGTCTGCAGTCGCTCACCGATTTGGATGAAGTTCCGAGCTATACGGAGCTCGGTCAACAGCAAACGTTTTCGCAAATACGAGCTCCGGTCGACGCAGATGGTGAGCCGGTGCTCTACCGGGACATTAAGAAGTTCGCGAACGCGAAGTCAGATGGCCAGCGATATCGTTGGGCCCTCGAACGTGCGATGGAGTCTGAGGAGTCGCGTGCAGACGCCATGCTGACCTGGTCTCGATTCCTGGCCAGTCAGTTCTCCGTCAGCACACTAAGTCCTACATGGGGCATCACGACGTCAGGTGATGAGAAGTCCGCGATTGCCAAGGTTCACAAACTGAAGGACTCGCAAACCATCGCCAAGTTAGCAGTTGGCGTGAAAGAACTTGAGCTGCCTGAAGAATTTAATTTCATCTCGATTCTTCGCAAAGTGATTGAAGAGAACGAGTCAGGCAGTGCAAGGAAATCTGCTATTCGTGACCTCGCGAATGCCTATTTCAATCGCCGACAGTATCCAGCAGCGGTTGCAGTGATGCGTCTGGAGCCAACCGCATACCCAAACTATCAACAAGAAATCGATGCAATCATCGGGCCACAACTCGCGTTTGATCCAGTTGAAGCAAAAGTGGCTGGTGAAGAAGCAAAGCTTTCCTTCCTGTTTCGTAACGCCAAGAATGTGACCTTCTCTGCGCAGCCAGTCGACATGGAGAAGTTGATCAGCGAGCTAAAGGACTACTATCGAAACCTGCGGAGCGATCGACAAGGTGAATTTGGCGCATTCAGATCTGGAGGCCCAGCCAATCTCGACTATTTGAACGGCTATTTCACTCGAGACAGTTATGACATCACGAACTATTTGATTGGCAATTCCGAAAAATGGGAACAAGAGCTTGAGCCCCGAGCCAACCATTGGGATAAGCGCATTCAAGTCGCTTTACCTCAAACCAATTCAGGGACCTATTTGGTAGAAGCCTCGGCCGAAATGGTCGTCGATGACCGAAAAGTAACGCACCGTGCACGCATCTTGGTGACCTTGCAGGATTCCATGTTGGTTCGTCATCGCACTGAGAAAGAAACTATCTTCCGCGCTGTGGACGCGAACAGCGGTGACTCGTTAGGCAATATTGATGTGGAGTTCTTTGGCTATCGCTGGGAAGACGGCAGGAAGAATCCTCGCCGAACTCTATCGCGAAACATGGCAAAGAAAACCAACGCATCAGGTGAAGTGAAGATCGATCTCGAAAAGCGATTTCAGTGGTTGGCTATCGCACGACGTGATGGAAAGCTGAGTCTGCTGAACTTTGAGAACTTCTACAACTACGGCAGGATCATTAGGAGCTACCGAGCAGGAAAGGCCTACGGGATCGCAGAGCGTCCGGTGTACCGCCCTGGTGAGAAAGTCCGAACGAAATTTTGGATGGCCTACACCACTTATGGAGATGAATCTGAGCCCCGTCTGGCCAATCAGCAGTTCCGTATTCGTGTCAATGATGGTCGTGGAAACAAGGTTCACGAACAACTGGTGAAGACGGATGCTTTCGGTGGGGCAGAGGTTGCCTTTGATATTCCCAAGTCGGCGTCGCTCGGCCGATACAGCTTTACTGTTGTTCAGCCCACCGGAGTTCGAGCAGCTCCCAATCAGCGACGTGCGGGCGGAGGATTTGGCTCTGGCGGCCCTCCAGTAAGAACAGGCGACGTTCCTTTGCAATGCTCCCTGGCCCTACGCGTTGAAGAGTACCGCAAGCCAGAATTCGAGGTCAACGTCCTTGCTCCTTCGAAACCTGTGTCGCTGGGCAAAACAGTGGAAGCACGCGTTCAAGCCAAGTACCTCTTTGGTGCACCGGTTGCCGGGACGGCAGAGATCAAAGTGGAAAGAAGCAAGCATACGGATAGCTATTTCCCATCGCGGCCTTACGACTGGTGCTATGGTCCTGGCTACTGGTGGTTCAATGAAGTCTACGATTGGTACCCCGGATTTCGCGGGTGGTGCGGGTGCTTTCCGATTGGTGGGCCTGGATTTGGCCCGGGGCGTGGCGGTTGGTTCGGTTCCGAGCCCCCCGAGTTGGTCTTGGAGCAAATGGTCGAGTTAGATGCTTTGGGTGAAGCTGTAATCGAAATCGATACAGCCTTGGCGAAAGCAGCCTTTGGAGACGAACATGATCATCGCTACTCGATTTCCGTCGTGGTACGAGATAGCTCACGTCGCTCGATCGTCGGAAGCGGTTCTGTGGTTGCGGCTAGAAAGCCCTTCAAGGTCTATACATGGACCAATCGCGGCTATTACAACACTGGCGAACGCATTGTGGTCAACTATCAAGCAAGACAACTGGACGGCTCGCCGGTACAGGCGGAAGGTACGTTGGACGTCTTGCAACTGAGCTACGACGCAGATGGCACGCCCAATAAACGTCTCATCGCAACGCTTCCAGCCGAGACCGATGAGCAAGGACGCGGTGTGGCTGATCTGATGGCTCGAACGGCCGGGCAGTATCGACTGAGATTCCGACTGGAGTCTGGAGACTCAGGCGAGGTAGAAGGTGGATATATCTACACGGTTCGCGGAGTTGGGGTGCGGGGAGACGATTTCCGATTCGCA
>PKCQ01000711.1 GCA_002862265.1 Planctomycetaceae bacterium
CCTAAGAAATGACTTGAAGAGCTTTCCCTCATTAATAGTGATTCCATGCGGTCCTATTCTTCTTGGTAGCTGGAATCGCCTTTATAGTGCTTGCTGGGCATCCCTGGTTGGCACGCATCACGAAAGAATCCTCGAAAAGGAAGTGATGCTACTCCTGTGCGGAGGAGGTGATTCTAGTTCGCCTCTTCGATTCAGCATTCTGTGTTGGCTCGCACCGTACAGCAATCAGATAGCGGGTCGGGTTAAGATGCTGCTCAATACCCTTCCCTTTGCACAACATGTTTTTGTCGTTGCTCGGACTGCGATTTTTGCAGTTTCCCGAGTTGATATTGGGCTCAGGCACTTATTCTTCTAGCTATTGCGAGTGACGCAACGCTTGCGAGTCCGTTGTGGTCACTGCTGCTTTTCATTTTCTCAGAACTGCTCTGCAAGATGCTTGGAATAGAACTCAAGCTCTGAATCGTTTTTGATTTGGAGAGCAAGGAGACAAGCAAGCGAGAGCCAACATCCGCTTTACTCGTCGTTCTTTTCCTCTGCCGCTTCTTGCTTCTCGCGGACAGCTTTCTCGATGGACTCGATTGCTTGGCTCAAATATTTGCGTCGCGAGGATGCATTGCGAGAATTATTCGAGTCTTTTAATTCCTTGCGCAGCCGAGGGATGACTTCTTCGGCGTCGACGCCCATCTTTCCGATAAGGTAAACAGCGTAGAACTGTTTTCTTTGGCTTTCAGAAGCCAAGGCTTCGATAAGCATCGGTAGCGTTGCTGCTGGGGCCGCGTCAATTTCTCGCAAGGCGGCGGTGGCGAAACTCTCGTCCTCCTCATTATCGATCAAGTTAAACAGCTGTGGTACGGCGGCTATGGCGCCATTGCCTAATTCGCCGAGCGTCTTAGCCGTTTTTTGTCGCACATTCCAGGAATCATCCTCCAGCGAGTCTTTCAGGCGATCGGTCAGTTGCATTTTGTCGTTCTCAGCGGCTGCCAAAGCGTCGATGCAAAGCATCCGAGTTCTTTCCTCAGGGTGCTTGAGCAAATTCGCAAGGCTGGGAATCATTTGCTTCGCTCGTTCCCCAAACTTGGGAACCGATTCCAAGCTGCTGTTCAACAGTTCTGTGTCATCCCCAAAGTTTTGCTGCACCGCTATGGCGGTTTTCTCGTTCAAGATTTCTAAGGCGACCATGCACTGTGTTGCCGCGATTTGTACGCTTGACTCAGGATCTCTCAGCCCCCTCAGGATTGTGCTCTCGACCTCTTGGTCATTCTCGCCAAGCACCGCAAGACACTGCAGTGCGGCGAGTCGAACTTCTGCCACTTGGTCTTCGCAAGTCGCAATGATCTCATTTTTTAGGCGTTTCGCTCGAGGCTCTTCTTGGGCAAGAGATCTCAGAGCCGCTGCTCTTACGGCAATAGCTTTGCTGTACAGAGCATTCTTGAGCATACGTTCTTTCAATTTCGCCGCAACGGGAAAAGCCCATAAATTTTCCGTCGCAGATGCTTGTACTAGCACCGGCGCAGAGTCAAAAGTATCTTCAAGCAATGACTCCCAGTTCTCTAGTTCCAGCTCTGTCTGTTGCTCTTCGGCTGCTTCCATAATTTGCGCCAAGGCGAAAAAGGAAGCGGAGCGAACGTCTATTGACCCGTCTGCGGCATTAACGCGAATCTGAGCTGCCAGTTCCTTGTCCACGATCCGTGCATTACCCAAGGCTTTGGTGGCAGCAGCCTGCAGCTTAGGTAGATCGCTACGCAAGCCATCGATCAATACCGGCTTGGCAGAATTTCCCGCCAAGACAAATGTGGATGCGACGATTGGTTCGAGGTCGGGACGTTTCTGGAGGGACTGCATTAAGCTACGCATTGCCTGTGGCCCCATGGCGACCACAACTGCAGCTGTCTTCTGCACATCGAAGTTACGTGCTGTAGCGAGGTCAACCACTGGCTGCAATTCGGCGGCTGCGGCAGGACCAAAGCTGCTTAAAGTTTCCAACAAGCCGTTTTGCAATAGAAGATTCTCCGTTCCCCTCAGCTTCCCGACGATACGCTTGGCAAATGTAGCATTCTGCCAGCCCGACTTGATAATCAAAGCCCGAGCCGCCAACCGCAGCGATTCATCCTGATCGGTTAAGCACTTTAATAGAATTTCTTGCCGAGATACTGTCGGCTGCTTCGAACCAAGAACAGCGATGACCGCAGTCTCTCGGACCCGTGGATCCGAGTCGTTGACTAGCTTGAGCAATGCCTCCATTGCCTCTGCGGGTAAGTCCGGCTGCATCCCGAAGGCTTGAGCCCCCGTTCGACGCACGATCGCCAAGGGGTGCTCGGTCAGTTTCAGAAACATCGCCATTTGCTTCTCAGCGGGCAGGGTTTGGGTCAAAGCGTCGGCAACGTGGCTTTGAACATTTTCGCTTCCGTCCTGCAAAGCGGCGGTTAGCAATTCGTTTGCAGCAGCTGCGTCCCGCCCCATTTGCGAGAAGGCTTTGGCGAGGTCCACCTTGGTGTCCGAGTTGGCTTCTTTCCAGAGCTTGCGCATCGGTTCTATTGCGGGCTTCCCGATGTTGCCGAGTGCAATGGCAGCTCGGTAACGCGGCTGATCACTGCGGTCCTTCATTGCTTCCAGCAACTCTGGCAACGCAATCTGAGCGGCTCTACCTGCTCGTCCCAAGCCCATCAACGCTTGGAATTGCAGCTGCTCGTCGCGATCGGTCGCTAGCTCTGCGAAGCTGCGTAAGACTTCTTTGGAAGTGTCTCTGCGGCGCACGAGTTCGTAAATTGCATCGCGTCGGGAGTTTAGGTCTGAATCCTTGAGTTGTTTCACCAAAGACTCGCTGGACTCATCTTCGATTTGAGCCAGCGCCGGGGAAGCCGTCAGGCATATTAAGAAAAGATGGGAAAGAATCCGCATCAGGCTTTGTCCAGCTGAGATGATGTGGCAATCAGGAGAGGTTTGGCAGGCTACCCGTGCTATCGCCAACGTAAGGTGCCTGGACGTTCATGCGTTCCAACATGGACATGAACAAGTTGCACATCGGGGTTTCATAGTCATATCGCACGTGTCGCCCCGTTTCGATGGTCCCTGCACCACCACCAGCAAGGAGTACTGGCAAGTTCTCATTGTTGTGGCGATTTCCGTCACTGATGCCACTGCCGTAAACAATCATTGAGTTGTCCAACAAAGTGCCTTCGCCTTCTTGAATCGACTGCATGCGCTGTAACAGGTAGCTGAGTTGCTGGACGTGGAAGTGGTTGATGCGAGTGATCTTCTCTAGCTTTTCCGGATCATCACGGTGATGAGACAGACTGTGGTGGCCTTCGGGAACACCGAGCCGGGTTCGCGCCGCGAAATGTTGGGTCTGCAGCAGCGTGGGCAGCCGGACGGGCCGCC
>PKCQ01000706.1 GCA_002862265.1 Planctomycetaceae bacterium
CTCTTCTTTTTGTGGGTTCGAGGACAGACAGCCGACGCTTGGAGGGGCGATGGTCGGGTCATTGCTTCTCGAACACCATGACATGGTAGCGAAAGTTGGTGCGGTATAGGCCAAGCAAGATGGTGAATGCAGATGCACGTAAATGCCTCCACTGCCACTTAGTGACTTTTCGTCGAATCGCAAGCTTCAGGAAATGAATGAGGGAAAGGTGAGACGCGTGAAGTGCAGAGGGGCCCAACCTCCAGCCGCACTCAAATTCTTCCACCAGTTTTAACTGCCCGGCAGCATTCCACTTGCGTCCTTTTTCGATCTCATGAAACATCGGGACCGCCCAATTATGAGCGACGGCTTCGACGATAAACCGGAACAGTTTCGATGTCTTCTCAAGGGGTTTTGTCAGATAGCCATCGGTCAGCGTGATGCGTCCGCCTGGCTTCAGAACCCGTGTCGCTTCCGTCAAAGCTTCCTCTGGTCGGGTGCTGTGGCAAAGGCTTTCCAGATAGAAAACGCGGTCTAGCTGTTGATCTTCAAAAGGCAGTTTGTGGTAGTCGCCGCAATAGTACTCCACCTTCTCGGATCGATGCAATTGTTTTCCACGAGCAACTTGGCTTGCCGAGAGCGTCATCGCGTGGAATTGCAGATTGGGAAAGAGTCGGCTGCCGTGACGTGAAACGGCTCCCACGCCGCAGCCAAGGTCTGCCACTTGGCCCGACTCCAGCTCTTCTAGCCCGAGTTTAGAGAAAACGAGCTTGTTCATTTCCTCTAGCATGGGACGGCGAGAGAAGGGGTTGAGCCATGGTCGCCAATAGCCGTAGTGCAGATAGCCTTCTTTGCTCCAGGCATCGTAGTCGGTGACAGTGTCATTGTAATAATCTGGTATCCCAGTTTCGTGGGATTCAGCTGCTATTTCATCGCTCATTGAATGGCGGTCCAAGCTTCCAAGATGTCATTTGATGAACAACGGTAGCCAGTTGCGGTTGCTTCACAAGGGGCGTGAGCGCGTTCTGCTGCGAATCCCCGAATGGTTTACCGTGTTTCGCTTGCAGCAGACCACGGCATGGCACGGTTACCTTTGCCGATTAGTAGGACTTTGCAAGGGCTGGTACGTAGCATGAGGTTTGTTAGCCAGATCGGCGATCATGCGAGCCACGACTTCCTGGCTGTGTTTGGCGCAAAAGACTATGGGTCGTACCACTTCTGACGCCACCAGTACCGCCAGTTTTTCGGCCGCGTAGCATTTTCACTAAAGAAGAGATTGAGTCTCGGCACTGAACATTTAAAGTCAAACGTGTCGCCCAGCAGTTGTTTGGTACGGGATTGAGTCGGATTTCACTCCCCAGCTGCTGACGGACCAATGCGTCGGTGTATTTGCCAAGGTGTGCCTCACACTGCAACGCGGACTTCACCGACTCCCATCCCTTTGAAGCATCATGCCAGAAGCTGCAGACGAAGTAGAATTGCTTTTGCACAACGCTCGCCTACGTGACGAGCTTGAGCCCTACATCGACGAATCTGTCTCACTTGTTCATTTCCGTCAAATGAACTTGCGTGAGGAAAATTGTTTTCTCGAATCCATGTTGGCCTGGGAACGTGCTCCAGCGCTGCCGATCAGCTGCTGGTCTCTTCCTGAGCTTGTGTTGCCACGCCCCGACTCATTGGATGAAGATCTGCTACAGGGCATCTTGGCGGACACAATCGATCGATTATTTTCAGTCCGTGTTGTTCTTGAAATGACGGAACATCTTTCCGACCGTGAACTCTACACACTGATTTACCGCGACATCTTGCCCGCTTGCGAAAAGAAAGTCGACTTGCCAGGCAACTACCTCTGCTGGCGTTGCCTCGACGAGTCAGACACTGAGACTTGGCTGACCTACTACGCTACTGAAGCGGAACGGCTGCAGTGGTTGCAACAAAACATCCAACCTCTGCCAGCCGCCCGAGAGTTGCCGTTTCCACGGAAGCTGCCGCGAGCATCCGAGCAGTAGACGTGCTCACGCAAATCGTCACGTTAGTGGGGTTCGCTCGAATGCGAAATACGCATCTTGAGTACTACGCAGTATGTACGCCTTCAAGCCTTACGGCGTTTGTTGCTTTAGCGGGTACTTCGTCATCCGCACGCCCTGCTTGCTAGGTTGCTGGCGCGTCTTGCTTATTCTGAGAACTTCGAGATTCGACTTGCTTTGTGCGATATACTCTCTGCCCGAGCAGGCCGGCGGTGGGCGTTAGAAAGCAGAAACCTCCTCGTCCGGCCATCGAAAGCTAGCCGTCGTCTTCTGGCGGAGGAGGTAAAAACTTGGGAGCCTTTGGCTCTACGCGATCTTCGTTCGCGTCATCGCTGTCAGGCGAGAAACGCGGAGTCTGATAGCTTGGCGTGTCCTCTTTGTCCCAGTCACGAAACTCACGTTGGAACTCGTCAACTTTTCCGCGCAGCTGTTTGTATGTACGACCAAAGTTCCGTGCAACTTCAGGCAGTCGCTTTCCAAACAGAAGCAACGCTATCACTGCGAACAGGAACATCTCCTGGTACCCAAAGCCACTTAAAAAAGCGATTGGGAAAGACGGCGAATGTTCGGTCAAAAACAACTCGGTTAGTGGTATAGCAAACGGCGCAAGCACTATTTGCTGCGCAAAGAAAAGCGATGTCATCGCGCATTCCTCATGATGATGCTTGCCGGTTCATCCAGCGTTTGGAATTGGACAACGCTGTCGGACGATTGATCTTTCAAGATCTAGGCGTCAGATTTCTTGTCATTCCCATCGTCATCGTCATCGCCACCAACACTGACTGGATCTTTCATTCCAGCCTTGAATTCGTTGGCACTGCGGCCAAGATTTCGCATCAAGCTAGGTAGCCTAGCACTGCCAAAAATGACAATGACAACTACCATGAAAAGAAGCAATTCGTGAGTGCTAAAGCCAAACATTCCAATCATCATCCTGTTGCGGACGGTTCGCGCGAAAAAGAAAGCATTGGAGATCGTAGAATGATTCAACGATGGTCCCAAAATGGACTCGAGACCGTTTAGGTTCACTTTCGAACCTGCTATCAAAGCAATTTATCGCGTGCCTTGGGTAGCGAAAGCGGGTCAATCACGCTCACCATGAGCATACTGCCGGGACTACGTTAAGGCGAATACATTAGTTTTTATTTTAAACCCTCGCCAACTACTGTCAAAGCCCTGCAACTTTGAATGGTTTGGAATGTCCAGCAGATTCTGCCGGAAAAGTGCAGGGAAAGGTTGAAAAATAGCTGAGCTTCTTCCAGTAAGTTGCCCAGCTTCACCATAATCCAAGAAGGGATAAGCTCCTAGCTTTTCTACTCCCCAATATTGCTCCCTAATCTCCATCGGCCCTCCATCGGCCTGATCCGCCAA
>PKCQ01000536.1 GCA_002862265.1 Planctomycetaceae bacterium
TCGACTGCTTGAATCGGAGCTGCAGAAAAGCGGGATCCAAGTTCACTGCGGAAAATCCGTTTCTTCCGTCACCAAGGAAGAGATGCGGTTCGACGATGGAAGCAAGCTGCCTGCAAACCTCGTTATCTGGGCCACCGGTGCGACGGCTCCTAGTGGCTTGCAGGAGCTCGGATTTGAATGCACTAGCTCCGGGTTTTTGCAGACAGATCACACTCTACAAGTGACAGGTCGTCACGATGCACCTGGAACGGTGTTTGCAGTTGGCGACGCCGGTACCATCGAGGGCGAGAACTTACCCAAGGCCGGTGTTTATGCGGTTCGGCAAGGGCCTGTGCTTTGGGCAAACATTCAGAGAGCACTGGAAGGTCGGACGCTACAACGCTATCGTCCACAGAAATCCTTCCTGAGTTTGATCAACCTTGGAGATGGCCGAGCGATTGCGCAGTGGAAAGGCCGCGTGTTTTGCGGCAAGTGGGCCTATCGCTTGAAGCACTCTATCGACTCCAAGTTCATGGAGAAGTTCGAGCCGATTTCGATGGCCGACGAGGGTGACGAGGCGATGCAGTGTCAGGGATGTGGCTGCAAGTTCGATGCGACCTCATTGTCCGAGGCGATGGCTTCTGTTTCAGGCACGAGTCACATCACTCTTGACGACGCAGCCCCCATAGGCGAGCGGGGAGGCCATGTAGAAGGTGCTAAAAAGAAACTCTACGCTTCTACTGACTTCTTCACCAATCCACTCGATGACGCGTATCTGTTTGGACGAATCACGGCCTTGCACTCGTCCAGCGATCTCATCGCGACGGGTATCGTGCCAGGTGAAGCTCTGTCCAATGTAGTTTTACCTGAAGGCCATGAGCGAACGCAACAGCAAATGCTGGCCGAGTTCTTAGAAGGTGCAAATCGGGAATTTCGTGCTTTGGGGGCAAATATCGTTGGTGGACATACGATCGTCGGTCCAAGGTTCGAAGCAGGCTTCACGGTCGTCGGATCTCCATGGGGCGACCGGCCGTTAACGAAGAGCGGCTTGCAACCGGGGGATGCACTGTACATCACCAAGCCGCTTGGCATTGGCGTATTGCTTGCCGCTCATATGCGATCGAAGTGCCCAGCAGCCGCCTACGAGGAACTGTTGCATCACATGCTCGCACCGCAGCAAGAGTATGCTCGTATAGCGACCGAGCTGGGCGTGCTCGCGGCGACTGACATCACGGGCTTCGGTCTGATCGGGCACTTGGTGGAAATGCTCGAAGCCAGTGACCTTGCAGCGGAACTCGACCTCGTCTCCATCCCGATTCTGCAGTCAGCAGTAAAAATATCAAGCGAAGGGATCTCGAGCAGTCTGTTACCTGACAACATGCGGCTGAGTCGGCAGGTGCGAACTGATGATAAGATCAAGTCTGACGACCGCTATCCGCTTCTCTTTGACCCTCAAACTTGCGGAGGTCTGCTGTTTGGCGTTTCGGCTGAGGTTCAAGAAGATTTCTGCGAGCAGATGGTAGAACACTCTGTGCCATTGCCAATTGGCAAAATCCATCCGAAGAAGTCCTCGAGTCAAGCGCCGATCCAACTGGGCTGATTTCCAAATTCGCGCAGCTATCGCTTGCGATCCCGAAATCCCCCAAGAACACTTGTAAAAGCCTGAAACCCACGTTGACAACAGTTATTTACATCTTACGTAAGCATGACCGAGAAATGACGCGTCGCTCCGCAAAATTGGATGAGCCAAAACTGCGTTGGAGAACCTACCCAACAAAGTGCGCCTTAACTAGAGAGCACCAATGATTGCTGGCAGTGCCGCTGCATACCTAAAAGACAAGCAGGAAGCCGACAACACAATCCAACTACCTCCAAACAGATTCTACTATGTGGTACCTAGATCAGCTGTGTGGACTGTTTCTAACAGCCTTATGCTTTGCCCCCGATATCGGACTTTCCCAACCGACGGTGGATGAAACTGTCGTCTTCGCCGAAGAGAATGGTCTTCTCGCTGTTGAAGCAGAGCATTTTTTTGCACAAAGGAAGATGCAGGAACGAAGCTTCTACCTTCAGGCTCCACACAACGAAGTGGATGTAAAGCCAGATGGTGACCCATCGCACGTCCTCGGAGCGAGCGGCGGTGCCTACCTGGAGAGTCTTCCAGACACGCGTCGCACGCATGCGGACAAGCTGACGCGAGGTGTCAACTTCTCTCCAGAACCAGGGAAGATGGCGGTGCTTACCTACAAGGTACATGTGAAGAATCCGGGGCGATACTATGTTTGGGTGCGTGCCTACTCCACAGGCTCGGAAGACAATGGTCTGCACGTCGGCCTCGATGGAAAGTGGCCCGAAAGCGGGCAACGGCTTTAATGGTGTCAAGGCAAGAACACTTGGCGTTGGGAGAGTAAGCAGCGCACAGAAAAGGAGCATTGCGGCGAGCCCTACAAGATCTACTTGGATATCGAGAAAGCAGGCCCACATACCATTAGCTTCTCAATGCGGGAGGATGGTTTTGAATTTGACAAATGGTTAATGACCCAAGACCGCGAATTCAAAAGACCCACTGGTGCTGGACCAGAGCCCAAGCTGATGTCTGGTACTTTGCCGAAGCCCTTCTCGACCTAAGGGCTCGCAAACCAGGAAACGCCGAAGAATCTAGACTCCAGTCCGACCAAGAATGTTAGCGATTCGCCGTTGCAACAGCCGCGAGAGGCGAATGGAGATGGAACTGTTACCATCAGCGGAGAGTTGCGCCAGTGGCACAATATCAACTTAGACATGGCAGGGCCTTTTGCTCACGAGCAATACAATACACCGAACCCGTTCACGGACTACCGATTTGATGTGACTTTCACGCACGCCGACGGAGCGTCACTGACAGTCCCGGGATACTTTGCTGCCGACGGAGATGCTGGCAACAGTGGAGCTCAATCGGGAACGGTTTGGCGGGCCCACTTTGCTCCACCCGCGACCGGAGAATGGTCCTACCGAGTTTCGTTCAAGACTGGAGAAGGAGCGGCGCTGTCCGAGACAGCTGTGTCCGAGACAGCTGTGTCCGAGACAGCTGTGTCCGAGACAGCTGTGTCCGAGACAGCTACGAACAAGGCTCTCACGCCATTCGATGCCGTGTCAGGAAGCTTTGAAGTCGCTGCGACGGACAAAGTTGCTCCTGACTTGCGTGCTAAGGGCCAATTGCGATACGTTGGTAAACGATACCTTCAATTCGCCGGTACGAAACAGTACTTTTTGAAAGTAGGGGCAGACGCGCCGGAGACACTTCTTGCGTACAAGGACTTCGATAACACTGTCGCTGGTAACAAGAAGAAGGCTCCGCTGAAGTCTTGGTCGGCTCACGTCAAGGATTGGCGTACCGGCGATCC
>PKCQ01000021.1 GCA_002862265.1 Planctomycetaceae bacterium
ATCTCAGTGGAACCACCTCCCACTTCAACTACCACAGAACGGCTTGCCGCCAGTTTGGGATCAGCCTGCAGCTGCGGCTGGATGCCCATGTACGTGATGCGATTGACCTCAGCTTCGTCCAGCGGCTCGACTTCGAGTCCGGTAGCGATGAAAACACGATCAATGAAGGCCAAGCGATTGGCGGCTTCTCGAACGGCACTGGTTCCAACGACACGAATTCTCTCGGGCTGGTCGATTCCGTACTCAGCCAACAAGTGCCGGTAACTTCTTAGAACGCGAACCGACTGCTCAATGGATGACTTGCGAATCCGCCGCGACGTAAAGGTATCCTTACCCAACGTGACTGCCTGGGAAAGACTCTCCAGTAAATGCACGTTCCCTGAGTCATCGATCTCAGCGATGGCCATTCGAATACTCATCGCACCTATATCAATTACGGCAACGGGCTCTTTTGCCAATTGGTCGATACTGAGTGTGGATACTGCGGAGGACATTTTCGGATGGGGCGCGGGTGGAGTTTGGTACGATCAGCCAACTTGGTTCAATTGCTCATCGCGAAACGGCAATCTGAGAAAAGTTAGAGTTCTCCTCTATTCTACGGTTCTCCTCCGCCGGGGCTACATCTGTCAGCAGCACCAATAATTCGACCAGCCTTCGCAATTCGTCCTCTGGCATCCCGGTATAGCAAGGCAAGAAGACGATGGAATTTCGTAGCAACCCGGCCGCTGGGGTAGGATAATCCGGCGTTTCGAGCACTGAGAGCTGGCATCGCGAGGTCACGTCAAAGCCTTCGTTTTCTAGACTATTCAGCAGAGTTTGCGAGCTCTCAATGAATGCGGGAAATACCCAGTAACGATGTTTCTCCGCACTTTGTCCCGCCACACTTGGCCGAATACTCAGTCGAAGAGAAAGCATCGCAGCCAGGAGCTTTCCGCGCTGATCGCGCTCTGGCTCAACGTCCAACCGACCAACAATCCGCCGCTCTAAGGTTTGAAGGAGTAGCATCGAGGGCTGCCGACGAACCGATCGAAAGAATCGATCTTGCTGTGAAGTGTTTCGAAAAAGTGAAACCAGCCAAGCATCCCTCTGGTCCCGGGTTCCTGGAATCAGTCGCATTACCCATCGGTAAACAGAAGGCGAGGTAACGGCTTGGATACTAAAGTATTTTGCGACTCGAGCCGCGTATTGATAGTTGTGCTGGCGTGGCAGTTGCTTGGCCGAGTCACGAATTCGTTTTTGCACAGCTGGATCTTTGCAGACTGCTACACCGCCACCCAAGGCCGAAAAAGTCTTAATGGGACCAAAGCTAAAAAGTCGCAAATCCGCTCGTTCATCCCACCGATACTCCCCATCGAAAACCTGCGCGCAATCCTCCCACAGTTGTAAGTCATAGCTCTGGCAAAAGTCGACGATCGCTGCCATATTGCTTCGCGCGCCAAACAGATGGGCGAACAATACAGCTCTTGTCTTGGACGAGATGCGTTCCCTCCCCTGCACCAAATCTACTTCAAGATTCGCAGGACAGATGTCTACCGGAACTGGCACCAAGCCGTGCTCTTCAAGAATGCGCCGCATTCCATCAATATTGATTGCCGATACAAGAACTTCACTTCCTTGAGGCAGCCTCAACGCGCCCAAGAAACGGTCAAAACAACTTCGCTCAGAAAGGCCAACACATACAGGCCGTCCCCAAAACTCGCCAATTGACTCTTCGCATGCTCCACGAAGCTTGCCACCCAGAAGACGCGGAATAACACGGAGCATGTCCCAACGAGAAATCTCAATGGGCTTGCGAGGCCAAAGCGGCTTGAGCCATGTGGATCTATCAGAACGGTAAGGAGATTTGGTCGAGCGGGAAACCATCAACGACCTCGGCGAGTTGGTACGCAATCTATTGGGAGAGGATAACCCTTTTTAGATGCCACAACTCAAGATCCATTGCGCTGTGTGTAGGAATTCGCATCCATTGCCCAGCACTCACTCAGCAAAGCGTTTCAAATACTGCTTCAAGCTGTACTTTCTAGCCGTGCTTTCACTGGTCATGTAGCGTATTTTTCCAAAAATCGGCCGTTCCGGTCCCCACGCACGATCGTACCTGCCAAGCACCCAGAAGATTCCGCTATAAGAATTAGGATCGCGTCCGTCAAGCGCGTATTTGTTGTTGAGCTCGATCATGATCTCAAGTGCTTCTGCAACGGATGGCGTCCAATGCAAAATCTTTTTGCCCCAGAGCATTCGCAGGTAATTGTGGATGCGACCTTCGCGAACGAGCTGACGTTGCGCGGCGTTCCAGATCTCGTCATGAGTCTCCGAGTTTTCGAATTGCTCCAAGGAATAAACATACTCACGCTCATCCCCAGCGTGGTCTTCTATCGTCTTCTGAGTCCACTCTGGTAAAGATTCGAGCCGCTCATAGTTCGGCTCGCGCCAACACATATTGAAGCCAATTTCGCGCCAGGTACAAAGCTGGTCGATGAAGGCCTCGGCCTCTTCGCTCACGCCCCAAAATCCAATCATTTTACCATTCGGCTTCTGAAGCCTCTCCGGCGTCCAACCTTCATGCTCCATGAGACGCAAGAAGACTTCTTGCGGAGCAATATGCCCAAAGTGCAAATGAGGAGAGAGTTCGCTGGAACCAACCTTATCCGGCACATTCCGATCTTCTCCGTAGCTGCCGATTCGGTTGTTCAGGAATCGCTCCAGCAGTTCCCCCGCCGTTG
>PKCQ01000175.1 GCA_002862265.1 Planctomycetaceae bacterium
GCCACAGCACTTCTTGTACTTCTTGCCGCTGCCGCACGAGCAGGGCGCATTCGGCTTGGGCTTCTTCCTGATCGACCCAAGGGTCATAGACATCGACCTCCGCACCGTAATCGTTGAATTCTGTTACCAAGTCAACGACACGCGTGTTGCGAAGGTCTGGGCAGTTTTCCTTAAAAGTCAGTCCCAGAATGAGAACACGTGAGTTTTGGATGTGCACTCTCTTCTTGAGCATGAGTTTCACAACCTGGGAAACGACGTATGCGCCCATCCCGTCATTGATTCGACGACCAGCTAAGATGATTTCGGGTAAATACCCGATTTCTTGTGCTTTGTGGGTTAGATAGTAAGGGTCAACGCCGATGCAATGACCACCGACAAGTCCAGGTCGGAACGGCAAGAAGTTCCACTTCGTCCCGGCCGCTTCCAGCACTTGGAGCGTATCGATTCCAAGTTTGTCAAAGATAATTGCGAGCTCGTTCATTAGAGCAATATTGAGGTCCCGCTGAGTGTTCTCGATCACCTTGGCCGCTTCGGCGACTCGAATGCAACTAGCTTTGTGAGTTCCCGCTTCGACGATGGAGCGGTACAGCCCATCGACGTAGTCTGCGACTTCTGGTGTAGAGCCTGAAGTGACTTTAGTAATTGTGGTTAGACGGTGAAGCTTGTCGCCTGGGTTAATGCGTTCGGGACTGTAGCCGGCGTAAAAGTCCTCATTGAACGTCAGTCCGGAAACTTCCTCAATGATTGGAACACAGTCTTCTTCTGTCGCTCCTGGATAGACGGTTGACTCGTAGACAACAACGTCACCCGCACTAATCACTTCACCAAGCATGCGGCTGGCAGCAATCAACGACGAGAGATCTGGGCGTTTATACGAGTCTACCGGCGTCGGAACGGTAACGATGTAGACATCCGCCTGTCTTAGGTCCTCTACCTTTGAGGAGAAACTCAGCGACGTTGTCGCTTTAAGTTCATCTTCTTCAACTTCCTGGGTGCTGTCTTTGCCGCCGCTCAGTTCAGCGATTCTAGTTTCATTTATATCGAAGCCGATCGTCTGGTACTTCTTTCCAAATTCAACGGCCAATGGAAGGCCAACGTAGCCGAGTCCAATTACGGCGATGTTGGGGGGGGCCTTCAGCATTTGTATTGCAGTATTCTGCTCAGGCTCTGAATGCGCGTACTTCGTTCTCGTAGGTGACACTTGCACCGATTCGCTTTAAAATTTTGCATTTCGAGGAGGGAGCAGGTGGGGGACTCGTTATTGAAACGAGAGGGCAGACGTCGGCTGCGGCAATTACCAATTTTAGCACGGGCTTCATGAACTAAAACCGAATTCGACCTCGTTCAGCGTTTGCCCAGCGGTTGCCGAGATATCATCGCACTAGTTTGCGTAACCGCTAAAGTCTGTATCCGACGCGGCCAAGATTTCATGTCCTCGTTTCAGTCTAGGTCGTGTTTGGAAATGGAACAGAATTAATTCACAAAGCTCCGGCAATGCATCCTTCGGTTGTGATTTGCAATGTTTTCGTAAAGTGATGCTTCGCACACGTAGTCTGTCGATTCTCGCATTGCAATACGGTTCAATTGTTATTTCTTAAAGCGAGATGTGAGGCTCAAGTCCGCTAGCTTAAGCAATACGCTTATTCAATAAAAAAGGCGTAGTCGGGAAACTACGCCTAAGTGCTTTACGTTGTGGCTAAGATGGTTTGCCTTCTTTGTTCGCCGAGGGCGAAGCTGTCGAGCCGGCGTCCTCGGCGTAGGAACCATAGTTTCCATAGCCGTGACCCAAGCGGTAGTCGTTGGCATATTTGTAGGCGTAGCGGTAGTCGTTGTAGTTGTAATCGTAGCCGTAGCCTGCTTCCGCGGAGACTCCGTTTACGACGACCCCTAAACATTGTGCCCCGACGCTTTCAAGGGTGCTCAGAGCACGTGACGCAAGCGGCTTCAAATTGCGGCGCAGTCGCATTGTCAATACGACACCATCAACGATGCCTGCAATTGCTCCTGGATCCGATACTGCTAGAAGGGGGGGCGTATCGATAAGGATGAAGTCAAACTTTTCCTTCAGCAACTCGATCAGATCTACAAAGTGTTGACTACTGAGCAACTCGGCCGGATTGTTTGGAGGCTTGCCGCAAGGCATTAACGACAAGTTCGCGACAGGTCCCCGATGAGTGACATCATCAAGCTCTGCCTGTCCCGTAATGATAGAGGCAACGCCGACGTCGTCTTCGATACCAAAGATCTTACCGATACGAGGGCGTCTAAAGTCAGCGTCAATTAACAAGACCCGCCGCCCAGACTGGGCCATCGAGACGGCCAAGTTACAAGACAGCGTTGACTTCCCATCTCCGGGCACCGGACTCGTGACTTGTACCACTTTTAGGTCGCGTCCAAACTGACTAAAGTAAAGGCCGGTTCGCACGGTACGATAAGCTTCGCTCACGCGGCCCTTGCTGTGGTGAATGGATGTGATTGAGGCATCTACATGTTGAGCATTCTCATCGATCCTCGAAGCGTCGATTATAGGAATGTGTCCCAAGACTGGAACGCCTAAGTTGTTTGCAATTTCTTCTGGATTGCGATAGCTAAGGTCAGCAAGATCCATCAGCACTGCCAAGCCGGCCAGTAAGAGAAATCCGAGAGCAGCACCGCTAAGAGCGTATGGCAGTAGGTGCGGGCCAGCAAACTGCCCTCCACTCTTAGGCAGGTTGAGTTCTTTCAGGGTGCGCTGGCCAGCTTGTGGTAATAACGAGATTGCGTTGAGCTTATCCGTGTAGCCGTTCAACATCGCTTGTATCGAATTCTGCTTGTCCTTAATCAAGCTCGCGTTGTTCAGCTGAGTGCGAACGCTGAATGACTTTTCGACAAGCTCCTTTGCGGTGCGAGCAAATTCCTTCACTTGCAAGTCGGTTGATGCAAGCTCCTCGACCATTGCCATTCGGCGAATCTCCAGCCGCTCGTCAACCGTGAGTCCATCAGGCGCGATTTGACTCTCCATAGACTCTTGTATTATTCGATCCGTTTCCTGTGCTATCTTTAGCTCCAGCTACATTATAAGTAGGGGGGTTGTACATACGTTGAGATTCGTCTTCAGCTTCCTGGTAAGATCTGTAATAACGGCTAGAGCTTTTATCTCCATCTCTAAAATTACGTTGATCACTATCAGTATAATTGGTTCGCATATAAGTGTCTTCTTCGCTAACAGGTATTTGTGCAATATCTCCAGGATAGGATCTTGCAACCAGTCTTCCCGTAGCTAAAGTATCAAATTCAATTTCGTCTACTCCAACTACCTTTACGCTACCATCTTCGTTAATTGCATTTTTGGTGTA
>PKCQ01000385.1 GCA_002862265.1 Planctomycetaceae bacterium
AGGCGATGCCGGCCACAAAACGGTTGTTGCGACTAGCTTGTTTGAGATCCTGGATTTCATCCAGTTCGCGGTGGAACAGGATGAACAAGGCGTCGTTGGATTCGTTGCTGTTGTCATCGGACGCAAACTCGATCTTGTCTCTTTTGTACTTTAAGAATCGCACCAGACCTTCGCTTTTCGGGTCGTCTTTCCGTTCGTCAATCCACTGATCAATTCGCTCGAGGAGCACTTTGCCGGTCTGCTTTCGTTCCCTCTGTTCTCTTGTTGATTCTCGTTCAAACAGTTTCGGGTGCGTCTGTTTGAGCCATTTGCGCTCGACGGCAAAGGTTACTAGGCCATCCTCATTCTTGCCAAGCGAGAATCCATATAGTTTTTCGCCAGAGGTAAGAAGTAAGTAATCAACTCCCAGTCGTTGGTGTTTCACTGTGGGCAGTTGGGCGAATCCAGCTGTGGTAATACAGGACCACAATGCTAATAAGAGGCAGCCGAATCGAGTAGTGCGATGAACCTGCATGGCTAAGATCCGATATGAAACGTGATGATTCACAACCCGAAGCGTGACCGAGGAAAGTCGGCTATGCCCAAGCATGCCGCCGCCTGTGGCTGGGCGTGAAACAAATGTTTGTATCGCCCATGTCTTGATTCACTCGCTTGCGCATCGTGCCTCTATTCTAAGCTTGCTTAGAGATCGAGTTGCTGTACTTTCTTTTCTGCCTGTGACTTCGCGGCTTGCCATACTTGCTCTAGCGACACAGCTGCACCGTCTCGTTGTTTGGACACATCGGCAGCTTGCATGAAAGCGAAAATCTCCAGGGTCTCTTCCGGGCTGACTGGAGCTTCCCCGCCCGCAAAGAACTTACCGATCCCAACGACTAAAGGTGCGTAGCCCTCGTACTTCGCACTGCCGTCCATTCCTTTACTTCCGAAAACTTGCATTCCGTATCCCGACTTTCCACTTCGAACTCCACGAAAAGTTCCGATGCGGCCGTCTTCCCAAGTCCCTATTACCAATTCAAAGTCAGCTTGATGAATGCGACTTACACTTTTGCAGCCGGTTCCCATCGCGGTGTAAAGTGTCTCGACTCCGTGAACGCCGTACCAATTTAAATCGGTGTGTGTTTTCTCTAAAGCGCAGGGACTCCATGCTGAAGCACCCAAAACCTCTCCCACACTCGGCACACCCTGGCGGAATTTCAGGATGCTGGGGCTGAAGCGAAGAGAAGAACTGCTGAACCAATGTGCTTTGTATTTTTTGGCGAGCAAATCGATCGTGATTGCATCGGTTAGATCGGCCGCTAATGGCTTGTCGATAAACACGGGCTTTCCAGCTTGGAATACAGGAACAACTTGAGGCAAGTGTTTGCGACCGTCCACGCTTTCTAGTAGCACCGCATCGACTTGTTCCAGCAGCTCATCGATCGAATCGACGATCTTAACATCCAGGCTGCGCAGCTCTTCGGTGAACTTGCCGACACGATCACGACTGGAAGCAATGTCGGAGCTGCCACCAGGAAAGGCAGCGGTGACTCGCATGTTTGCCAAGGGCCCCGTGGCATCGTTGGCATTAATTAATTTCGTGAAGGCAGGGCAGTGTGATGTGTCGAGGCCAATGATGCCGATACGGAGTGTTTGTGGCTTGTCAGAAGTCTGCGCGAATGCGAAAGCAGCTTGAAAGCCGAGTAGGATGAGAGCGGAAAACGATCTTAAGGTGAACATGAGTTATCTAAACGGATAATGGGAAGAAAGGTTGCTGTTCGTTCTTAGGTTGGTCTCTATCAATTCGCAGCTATCACCACAACGCTTCCATTGTTGAGGAAGAGTGACTAGCGGCGAACGGCGAGTAGTCAAAACGTCGGTTCTCGAATTGGCGCAATCGAATAAGATGATTGTTAAGGATACTCGATTTGGAACGCCGATGAGCACTCAACCTACTGAACACGCGTTACAAGACCAATTGTTGGAATTGCTGACTGGCGATTCACGCCGTTTTCGCATGCAAGCACTGCACTTGCTTAGTGAGTCATACTGGGAATCTCCGCGAGTTCTTGAACAGTTGTTCGTAGCTTGGGAAAAATGGGAACCAGCCGAAGCATTTCCTGAGTTCCCGATGCTTTCCTTCTTGCCAATTCCAGCAGACCAAATCGTTGCTTGCTGCGAGAGAGCCCAGGCGATGGCCGCTGATCGTAAGCTGACCGATCCCAGCGCAAGAGCGGGTGGCAAGCTGTTGGAGCATCTCATTCGCTTGCCAGCCAAAGATCTGGAACCGCATTTGGAACGGCTGGAACAAGTGAAAGCGTCGAGTAAGATCTTCTTTCGCGTCGATCTCGTCCAAGTTCGCGATCGTCTTCAGCTTGCAGATTGCTCGGCAGATCAGTGTGCCGCCGTTCTGAATAATTCGGTTGCAGAGCTCGCTTATAGCAACCGGAACCCACGAATCTTCTCTCAGGGGCTGGCTGCCTTGGAGGCGTTGAGGACCTACCATCCAGATTACATTGATCTGAATTCTGTACTCAAAGCTCCGGTTCCGATGAAGCAAGATGATGCTTCGGCTGAGGCTGAGAAGCCGATCAATCCAAGCCTTCGTTTGACGCTGCAGAGTTTGTGCGAAAAAGCTCACGCGGGCACTGAGCCGTGGATTGGAGAATTCTTGGTCAGTGATGAAGAGGCGGTTTTCTCTGTCGCCATTGATGCACTAGTGCGTTCCAGCTCTCGTTTCGCAGCAGAGCAGCTGCTAGAGAAAGTGGATATGGCAGATGGCGACAATCGTAAGTGGATCGCACGTGGACTGCAGCGGTTGCAACTTCCTGGATTGGCTTCTGGCATCGCCGCGTGCCGTGATCAGTGTCGTGACCCTTACGTCTGGTTGATGCTGCTGATTGCCGAAGTCCGGCAGTTACAGCTTGATAGTTTTGATCGCATTGCTTTCGATTTGAGTCGGCTGCAGTCGCCTTCCGAAGCATTGGCGGACGCATTGGCGATGTACCTGCATGTGCATTCTGCCGCCGTGAACTTTGGTGACATGCGGCTTGTCATAGAAGATTACTTCAGAAAGTCAGGCTTGAACGTGGCTCATCTGGAACTACCCGAATAGGAACTTATGCGATGACTCAGCTTCAAGTGCTGCGATCTGTCTGCCCCTTGGATTGTCCTGACACTTGTGCACTGGATATCACGGTGCAAGGCCACCGGATGCTTAAATTGACCGGGCATTCTGAGCATCCTGTGACCCAAGGCTTCGCCTGCGTGAAGATGGCCAAGTATCCCTTGCGGCAGCATCACGAAGATCGCCTGCGTTTTCCGCTCAGGCGAGTGGGAGCGAAGGG
>PKCQ01000480.1 GCA_002862265.1 Planctomycetaceae bacterium
ACGGCCAATCCTGTGGCGGCGTATTTGTTGGTAATTGGAAGGCCAACGCTTGAACCGAGTTCCTGCAGGACATAGCGTTGTAAACGCGTCGCCGTATCTAAAGTGGTTGCGGCAAAGCTAGCGACCAGCACTGCGACGATGCCGATACCGAGCTCTAGTGGAATTCCGATCGCCGTAAGAAAGTTTGCTCCACCTTCAATGAAAGCTGCAAGCTTGGAACCCAAATTTGTGTTATTCCACCCTTTTTCATCTTGGCTGCGATAGTAATTCTGCCAAGCTTCCTTGCCGACGACTTTTGTCCCAGATTCAGCTTTCTTGTAGGCGTAGGACGTCTGACCAAACACTGACTTCCCGGCTGGACGCGTAGCATCGATGGCTCCCATGCCAACACCGGCTGTGCAAGCCAGAATCACGACAACAGCTAGACCTGACTCAAGCAACATGGCCCCATAGCCAACCGTTTGCGCATCTTTCTCGCAGGCGACTTGTTTGGAACTCGTACCTGAACTCACTAGACAATGAAAGCCACTGCATGCACCACAGGCGATGGTGATGAACAAGAATGGCATGATGGGCGGAGCATCTTTGGGCACTGTCTGAGATATGGCATCGGCGGAAGCGGTTAAATCAGCCGATCCACCAAGACTTGCCACAACAAGACCAACCACCAGTAGGCCAAGCGCGACGAAGAGCTGATGACTATTCACCAAATCTCTTGGTTGTAGCAACAACCAGACGGGAAGGACAGAGGCGCAGAAGCAATAAGCAAGCAATACCAACGTCCAGAGCACGATCGGATTCCAAACGGAATCGGCCGGCCCCCCCGGCAGATTGAATGGTAGGTAGTAAACGCCGACTCCAACAGCCGCGTAAAGAATGACTAGAGAAACAAGAGAGGGAATCGTCATTGATCCGCCAGTCTTATGCGCCCAAAGTCCTACCAAAATAGCCACCGGCATTGCGACCCAAACAGAAAGCACACTTTCCGGATACAAGCTGAAGATCGATGCGATTACCATTCCGAAGATTGCCAAAACGATCCATAGGGCGAGTGCCAGGATTGTCAAGAACAACAACTTGGCACGCGGAGAGATCAGCCGGCCGGCGATCTCACCTAGAGTCTGACCACGATTGCGCATTGAGATAACCAACGCTGCCATGTCATGCACTCCGCCAATCAGGATTGCACCAAAAACGACCCAAAGCATCGCTGGCAGCCAACCCCAGAATACGGCAATCGCCGGTCCAACGATCGGTCCTGTGCCTGCAATACTCGTGAAGTGGTGGCCAAAGACGACGCTCTTCCGCGTAGGAACAAAATCCTGACCGTCCTCAAGTTGTTTGCTTGGAACAGGAGCGTCAGCCGACAGCTCAAAGAGCTTGTTACTCAACCATCGCCCGTAGACGAAATAGGCGATTAGCAAAGTGGACAGGGCTACTATGCAGACTATCAGCGTGCTCATTTTGATCTATTGCGGGGGCAATCATTGGGAGAGGAAACGTTTTCTAACGCTGGTCAACAGCCTGATGCTGAGTGATTTCTTCTGGGGTTTTGAGTTTTCCGACACTCTGTGCAACCAGCATCGAAACGCTTGCGTCGCCCGTCACATTGACGACAGTTCGAGCCATGTCGAGAATTCGGTCCACAGCAAAGATAAGTGCCAGACCGGCTTCTGGTGCACCAATCGCTCCAAGGACGATAACAAGCATCACCATGCCTGCACCAGGTACTGCTGCCGATCCTATCGAGGCGAGTGTCGCAGTCACAACAATGCTAAGCTGACCATTCAAGCCTAGATCCATTCCATATGCTTGAGCGATGAAAACAGCTGCTACCGCCTGATACAAACTCGTGCCATCCATGTTCACGGTTGCCCCAACGGGCAAGACGAAACTACTCACTTCGTCGTCGACGCCGAGGTGCTCTTCAACGCGCTCCATCGTCACCGGAAGCGTTGCTGCGCTGCTGCTGGTTGAAAAGGCAAGCATCTGAGCTGGAGAGATCCCACGGAAGAACCACAAGTAGTTTCGCCTTGCGAAAATCATGATGAGCGATGGATAGAACACGAAGATCATGAGCCCCAACCCAATGAGCACGCAAATGCCGTAGCTGAGGAGTGCTTGAAACACATCAAGACTTGGCGTTTCAGCTACCAGGGAAGCCATCAATGCAAATACACCCAGCGGTGCCGCCAGCATGATCAAATCAATCAGCTTTAGGATGACCGCGTTCAGACTGTCAAAGAACATCTTCACTGGCCTGGCCTGTTCCTCTGGAATCAAAATCAGCCCGATGCCAAAGAAGATCACGAAACAGATCACTTGCAGCATATTCCCGTTGCTCGAGGCTGCAGAAAAAATATTGCCTGGAATCAAGTCAACCAGAGGCTGTAGCGGTCCCTTGTCCTTCGTGTCGTTTGCTGCACTAATCTTGCTCTGCGCCTTTTCCAGAGACTCTTCAACTAGCGTCTCTCTCGTTTGTTCATCAATCAGCTTCCCAGGCTGCGCGATGTTGACTATCAGCAAACCAATGGAAACGGCGACGACGGTCGTGCACAGATAGAGGCCGACAGTGCGGAGCCCCATAGAAGAGAGTTTCGATATGTCCTTCAGATCCGAAACACCTTTGATCAGCGAAGCGATAATCAAAGGTATTGCTATCAGCTTGAGCGAGTTGATAAAAATGGTACCAAAAGGTTTGATCCAGTCGATGACGAAGTTCGAGCCTGTTCGAAACACCTTCGTTGGCTCGGCCGCCCCGAAAGTTTGTTCGGAGTTTGTTGTTTCGTGTACCGATTCGACCTGTTGACTCGCATCCTTTTGAGATTCTGCTGGATTAAACTGAATCGCAATGCAGCCAAAGGCGATGCCAAGTGCCATGCCTACCAGTATTCGCCAATGTAGTGGGATCTTGTTCATGCGTTGCTATTCCAGGATGGAATCGAATTTGTCTGGGCGCGACAGGATTCGTGCTCAGACTGGAAGTAACAAAGTGAGTTCGACCACTTCATGAGCACTCTCACTTTTCAAACCGCGCATTCTAGCAGTTGAATTACCACGCGGCATGCCCGATTCAGTCCATAGTCGGGGCTAATCATAGTCGCACTTTTCACGAGACAGATAATGGGCAACCCGACGCACGAGCCAGAGGCACTGCAATCCCTTGCTCACGCGTTAAGGGGCACACTTTTGAAAATAGAGCATGTTCGGACCTAGTTCAGAAAGATCCCTTCCTGACGAACTTGACGTGGCGATTGTCTGCCAAGAAAGAAACTTGAGGCAAATCAGATTAGCGGGGCAGGGACTAGCAATG
>PKCQ01000603.1 GCA_002862265.1 Planctomycetaceae bacterium
GAAGCAGCTGGAGTTCAGGTTCGCGAGAATTGCGAAATCGTTAACCTTGAAAGGAATCCTGAGGGACGAGTTGCAGCAATCTTAACCGCAGGTGGTGAGCGGCTTTGGGCCGAACAAGTTTGCATCTGCTCAGGTGCCTGGAGCATCAATTTGCTGAAGCAATTTCAAATACCGAACGGCTTGATGCCTGTTCGTGGCCAAATGTTACTTTACGAATTCAGTGATCCACCTTTGAGCCATGTTATCAATGAAGGCAATCGCTACCTGGTTACCAGAGATTCCGGCCAGCTGCTCTGCGGCAGTATCGAGGAGGAAGTTGGGTTCGATGCAGAAACTACTGAGGCGGCTCTGGATAAAATCCGCCTATGGGCCGAATCGGTCTTGCCGATGCTTCGAGAGAGGCCTGTCGCGAAGTCCTGGGCAGGACTCAGGCCTGGCAGCTACGATGGAGTTCCTTATCTCGGCTCGGTTCCCGGATATGAAAATCTGTTCGTTGCGACAGGACATTTCCGCAGTGGTATTCATCTTTCTTGTGGCACTGCTTTGTGCATGGCCGATTTGATTACAGGGCAGAAGCCAGTACTGGATCTAACGCCTTTTCGCATCGGTCGTGGGTGAGGAGTCGATCCAATCGATTCGGTAGATCAGTCGGCCTCTCTCAGCGTTGATAGATGGGCAGCAGGCCTCGATCGAGTTGAAGCATGATTAAGTTGCAAGCCGTGATGTAGACCGGATCAATCTGTGCTTCCCAGGATCCATCGGCATTCTGCTCTTTGACGATTCGTGAGTAGAGACTGTCGCGGAATGGCTTCCACTGCTTGTCGCCTTGTCGATAGACAACTTGGCTGTAGTACAAGTATGTGTAATGCCAGTGGCCAAAGGAAGATGCTTCATCGGTCAAGCCGTGTAGCTTATCTTTGGAGTACTTTAGCATTTCCGGTACGTGCTCGCCGTCGTAGTCGCCCGCATTGTAGAGTGCAGCTAGGGCAGCGGCGGTGATTGCGGGTCTGGAAGTTCCCATCTGCTTGCTAGAGTAGCTGATCCCGCCATCTTCATTCTTGCATTTGTAAATATACTTTTTGGCGCGTTCGATGACGTCGGCAGAGACCGCGATGCCAGCGTTGCGGCAACCGCGCAGACCTTGCACTTGGGTGATGGTCGTGGAACCTTCATCGTACTGAGCACCGTCTTTAGCGCTGACGTAACCCCAGCCGCCTTCGTCCGTTTGAGCAAAGCGACAAAATGAAACCGCGCGGTTCAGGACATCAATCAGTTCTTCACGCGTGTCTTTAAAACCTTCTTCGCCCAAGATCTGGCTGAGCATCAGCATTGAAAAACCGTGGCCATAGGTATAGCGATTGTCACTCAAAGGCTCACCAATGAGTCCATTGGGCCGACTCTTGCTGATTAGATAATTCGTGCAGCGCTCAATCTGCTTGGCGTACGGTCCCTGGGTTGTAGTCGAGCCAGAACAAATTAGTGCCGTACCGGCCAAGGCGGCCAAAGCCGTATTATGTGGCGGGGTGTTCCACTCGCCTCGAGTATTTTGATGTCGGGCCAAGAAGTCCAAGCCAGCACGGATCGACTTCTCCCACTCGGGTCGGTAGTCGGATCCGAAAGTTAACCCAGCACTTCCCATGGCTGCCGTACAAGCCATGGCTCGAGTCAACATGGTTCGGCGTGACACGCGATGCAAGTTAGTGTGTTGGTTTTTCATCGGTATTGGGGATGGTGCAGTTGACTTGTTTAAGGCGGAGGGCGAGCCAGAATCAGCTACCCAAAGTGCGTTTATAAGCATTATTCCCTTATGTAAATACACTTTCCATTGGTAGCTAATCTGCCGGTCGCCTTAGTGGCCTCATTATAGCCCGAGCGGGCTGTTTTCTACCAAGCCAGCTTTTCGGGGAAATACTCGCTAATCAGATCCTGGTAAAAGGGCTTTAGCTGTGACACATTCATTTTCTCATCGCGTTTGGTGTACAAATCGTAACGATTGAAGGCACGAACCCAGTTCAAATTGGTCTGATCCGCTCCCGTCAAAAGGTGTTTGTAAGCACCCTCTCGATGAATGGGATAGCAGGAGTGATAGCGAATCATCGCCAATGCTGGTGCTGGCAAATAATCACACACGACATGATAGAGATACTCGTCGTGGCCCCATGACAGCATCAATTTTTCCAGCCCACAGCCTGGTTCGTAAATTCCGGTTTCAGACTGGTAGTGTTTGTTGTGCCAGTCTGGGTTCTGCTGGAAGGCTTCGTAGTAAACGATCTTTTCTGAATAACGGCAGCCGACCGGAAAGGTGTCTCCCACGACGGACCACTGAGGTTCGCCCCAAAGGCAAAGGATCTTGCCAAGATCATGAATGAGACCTGCCAAGATGAACCAGCGTGGCTGCCCATCGGCGCGAATGGCCTCGGCGGTCTGAAGCAGATGCTCGATTTGCGGCAAGTCGAGATCTGGATCGCTATCATCCACCAGCTCGTTAAGAAACTCCATAGCTTCCCAGACGCTCATTTCCGCCTTGCTCAGCGATAAATACTGTTCCCGTTTTTGTTTGACGAATTCTAGAGTCTGCTGCTGGTGGTTCAAGCGATAGAATTCTTTGATGCTGGAACGTTCTTATGCATCGAAGTCGCGAAAGCTGTTTTCAGGCTCTGTAGCGTCCCCAGTAGGGGCAGGGTATCGAAGGCGGAGGTCGTTCTCCCAAGCTTCGATCTCGTCATATTTTCCTGACATGCGAAGCCTCTGAGTGTGGAGATCAGCTGGTTAGTCTTTTCCGTAGTGTTTGACCTGCTCCCAGAACCGATCAAAGTTCTTATCCACTGGATGGAAGTCCGGGCTGTTGTCGAGATCGTGACAACGAATGCATCCAGTCTTAGGGTTGGTCTTCATTTCTTCGAAAGTAACAACCATTTGCTGCTGAAGTTTCACCAAGACCTCGTTGTCGACATCGACATCACCATTCTCAGCGTCCGCGTGAGACTTGCCTGGCCCGTGGCAATTCTCGCAGCCACTGCCGACTAGCAGGGGTGTCGTTTCTGGACTAAGAAAACCTGTTTCGTATGGGTAATGATGCTCAGTATTCCAGCCTGTAGCATGGCAACTCACGCACTCTGGGTCATAGTGCCGCGGAATCCCACCGCGATCGTTGTCGGCCGCCACGATGCTTTCCGTCGCATGAACGTGCGGTGAGTTTTGCCAGATCTCGTAGGCCGTCGTATGGCAGTCACCACAGGCTTCGGAGCCTACGTACTGGCCACGTGTGTTTTTCGACACGCTGGCTCCAAGTGCATCAAAG
>PKCQ01000251.1 GCA_002862265.1 Planctomycetaceae bacterium
GGCAACGTGGCCGCCGCGACCAAATCCATCCATGACACCCATTTCGTGAATGGGACTCCAATCGGCATTGATCGACTTAAGATGATTCACTAGCGATTTCGCCATACCAGCATGATCGTATTCACAACCATGCCACTCATTGAAGAGCCACGGAAATACGACTCGAGAAGAATTCTCATCTCCAAATTCTTCAAGCACTTCGCTGGTGTAGTTGGCTGTCTCTTTTCGATCCCAGCCGTATCCATTCATCACAACGATGTGCGAATCACGATGAACGCTTCTCAGTTCGCGTAGTAAAGTCAAATAGTTTCGTTTTATCTCAGTCTTATCTCTGCGATTAATATCGTTCGCACCAACATTCAGCACCACAATGTCGACAGTGAAGCGTGAAAAATCCCAACTTGGCTCGTCTTCGTAATAATCATTCTTGCCCATAAATGCGAGAACTGAATTCTGTTGCCCAAGAATCGTAGCACCGCTGACGGAAATATTCTGGTACTCGGCGTCAAGCATACGGGATGCGATGCCTGCAAATGTGAAGTGACATCCCGCGAACTCAGGTGCACCATCATTCTTTTCGTGCCCTAATGAGTGGCCGGCTAGGTTTGAATCGCCGTAGAATTGAATTCTGATCCGCTGATCTTCGTTTTCGACAGGGATCAGTTTACCGCCTTCCACGCTAACGCCGTGAAGGCGAAGCTTACCCCGATGAGCATAAGTTTCTTTGACCACTTCGACCAAGTGCTTGCCGTGGCCGAGCTCTTGTGCCAGCACATACTCATGCTTTCCGGGTTTGAGCTTCAGTTTCCTTGAATTGACGTGATTTCCGTCGACGATCACCCTCAAGTACTCGACAGCATCGCTCTCCAACTCAGCGAAAACACCACTTCCATCAAAAGCTGCTAGAAAAGACGAGCCTTGCCAGGCACACCAAGGAGCTTCGTGTTTCTCAAGTACCCAGCGGCCCGTGAATCGCACATCCGCCTCAGTCTTATCAGCAGGCAGACTGGCAGCAAATAGAACGAGGAATGCAATCGAACACTTGAAGATCATGGAGCACCGAATCCTGTAGTGGACTTCGCCAAAAGTCCCGTCACTAAACACGAAGTCGCATTGTAAAGGGAATTCTGGCGAATCCCACTACGATGCGTTCGCTCTGCTGTATTCTACATCCTGTGACCGATGACTCACTCCGCTGCACTTTTGAAACGGATCTCGCCTGGAGATCATCTCATATGACTCGACCTGAAAAAATCAGCTATCTTCTTTTCTGCGTTTTGCCACTACTGGTGTATCCGGGGAAGGCTGGGGCTCAGAGTGTCGAACCGGTCAAGGAACCGCAGTTGGTTCTCGCTCACTATATGCCTTGGTACACGGCGAAACCTTTCTCCGATCACTGGGGCTGGCACTGGACGATGGATCATTTCGATCCGGGTAAGGAGACTGACGGCAAGCGACAGATCGCCTCCAAGTTTTATCCGATCATCGGCCCCTATGATTCGGGCGATCCCGATGTATTGGAATATCACCTGTTGCTGATGAAGCTAGCGGGTATCGACGGAGTCATCGTGGACTGGTACGGGCTTACTAGTCATCGTGACTACGCCATTTTGCACCGAAACACGACGAGGCTGCTGCAGCAATGCGAGCGACTCAAGATGAAGTTTGTCATTTGCTACGAAGATCAGACGATTGCGGCTTTGGTCGATAGCAAGCGAATAATAAAAGTTAACCAGGTCTCTCACGCGGTGGGAGAGATCAATTGGCTAGGAAAGTACTGGTTCAAGTCTGGTGCTTACGTCAAGCTCGGCGGAAAGCCAGTGTTACTTTCGTTCGGGCATGCAGGACTCTCGAGGCAAGAGTGGAAGGCATGTTTATCAAGGCTCGATTCTCCGGTGGCTTACTTCAGTCAAGATATTCGTCGCGACGGCGCTGTAGGTGGATTTGGCTGGCCAGCTCCGAAAGTAGGAATGCGACAAGTGGATCATTTTTTTCAGCAGTCCGCCAAGTGGCCAGCCAGAATCCCCGCCGCATTCCCTCGTTTCGATGATATCTACAGGCAAGCGGGTATAAGCGAGGGCTACCCAGTTCTGCCCGACAACAGCGGACGAACTCTAACAGATACTCTGCAGAAAGCCATCCATTCGAAAGCTCCGATTATTCAGATCGCAACTTGGAACGACTGGGGCGAAGGTACGCAGATCGAACCTAGTCGCGAACATGGTTACAGGGATCTACAACTCATTCGAAGAACCTTGCAAAGCGAGTACCCCGATACCACGCCAAAAGATTTCCTGCTTCCCAAACGATTGCTTGACGCCCGCCGCAGTGGCCTCGAGACGGAAAAAGCCGGTTCCATTGCAAATGCAATTGGTACTGGCGAGCTCAAGCTGGCAATGAATCTACTGAACGAACCAACCTGAATCAGCTTCTCGCGCCTCTAATTTCGTTCTTCGCGGTTCACGCGTGGGAAGAAGAATCATAGAGCGCGCAGTATGCGAAGTGTGCGAGAGGAAATATGAGGGGCAAGGACGAGCTCTCGTCACTGCGACCCTGCGTCCCCGCGCGGCACGAAGGGTTCTGCCATTTTGCTGCCAACTCGTGGTAACCAGGACAGTGGGGGGGAAGCCAAGAGTCTTGACAACCTCCGCTAGCTCAAGCAATACGAGGAAAGGCTATTGAGATATAGGCAAGCAAATGGATTGAGAATCGCGAGAGTATGGGCTGCTTAAGCCTGCTATCCAACAGGAAAAGTGGGGATCCTAGGCACAAAACGTGCCAAAATGGGGGAAATTGCGTCGCTGCAGGCTTTGGGCCAAACCCGCGAATAATCGAAAATTTGAGCCTTACTTGGGTTTGTCAGTTGTCGACAGGTCGGATATAGTTTTGGATTGAATGTCGGTCAGCTCACATCTCACCCCAAATCTCTTTCTTCTGCGCAGTCGGCTTCAGGAAAACCGTCTAAAGTTGCGCAACCACTTTGGAACTGTAGAGGACGGTGGTTCTCCAGTTTCGCTACGACGGGGTCGGTGTACGTGAACTATCGATGTGGGACTCGGCGTCTAGGCCGTTAACTGACCGAATGACAACCTAGTTGGAGAATGCGTGGGATCGCTGCCTGTGCAACTGAGTCCTGAGTTTGATCGATGCGAAAAAAGAAGACAAACGAGTAAACGGCTGATTGGTTTCACCGCGGCTCCAATGGCAATTGGAGTTATCGGTCAATTAGCAGCCTCATTAGGAGTACCTAACGTCCATGGCCACACCTTCAACACGACGTTTAAAA
>PKCQ01000408.1 GCA_002862265.1 Planctomycetaceae bacterium
TTTAGCTTGGCCAGCATGGGGTGGCTTCCTTAATCAAGGTCGAGGGTCAATAGTAGCGAAAATAGGGCAAAGAGCTGCGGAAAACACGGCAACAGCGTTCGCCAAAACCTGCTCTACCTTAAGAGACGAACGACTCGCAGCTGCCTTACAGGGGATTTCAGAAAAATTCGAAACATCCAAACTGCTCCACCGAGGCGAATCTGGCCCGTCAAGCTCCTCTGCAGGAAACGAGAGTTTGTACCAGAGTTTCGCGTCAAGATAGACGGTATAGGTAATTCCGTATCTTGAATTACTCTTTCGCATGCGTTTCAATAAAGGCGAAACCAAGGCACGTACGCTTCAAAATCCCCAGAGAATAAGATGAATTCACGATCAACGCAATTCACAAGGATGGTGCTCGCAAGCGGGATTTGCCTTTTTGCTTGCAGCGTTAATGCACAGTCTTCGAAACAGTCCACATTCGACAAATGGGACCAGGATAGGAACGGCTTTGTGACTAGGGCCGAATTTCCAAAGCAACTACCCGCACGGAATTTCGAAGCCGCAGATCGAAACGGAGATGGCAAGATTTCTCGAGAGGAAGACAGGGCTTATCGCAGTAAACCGCGTCAAGGTAGAACCCGAGGCGGACTATCGGAGGGGACGACGGTTCATCGCGATCTGACTTATGAAACCGTCGGCGATCGCAAGCTTCCGCTTGACCTCTACTTACCAGAGGGAGCAGAGAAGTCCAAGCAGCCTTTACCGCTCGTTATTTGGATTCACGGCGGCGGTTGGAAGAGTGGCTCGAAGAATGGGCTCGGACGCTGCAAAGCGTTACTGGCTCATGGCTATGCGTTGGCTTCCGTTGAGTACCGCTTGAGCGGCGAAGCGATTTTTCCGGCGGCGATAGAAGATTGCAAAGCCGCGGTCAGCTATTTGCGTCTGAATGCCAAGAAGCATAACTTAGATCCAGAGCGATTCGGTGCGTGGGGAAGTTCCGCTGGCGGACACTTGGTCGCCTTAATGGGAACAACGAACGATATCGAGGATTTCAACACGCACCCGGTTTGCAAGCAAGCGTCGCCAGCGGTTCAGGCAGTGTGCAATTGGTACGGCCCTTCAGACTTCTTGCGTATGAATGATTTTCCGAGCAACATTGATCACGATGCTCCCGACTCGCCCGAATCGCGATTCATCGGAGGTCCCATTCACGAAAGCAAGGACAAAGTAGCTCAAGCTAATCCAATCACTCACGTCAGTGCAGGGGATCCGCCCATGCTACTAATGCACGGAGACAAAGACATGCTTGTTGCCTTCAATCAAAGCGAGCTACTTTATGCTGCGTTGGAAGCTCACAAAGTCGAAGCAGAGCTCTACAAGGTCGTCGGCGGAGGTCACGGTTTTGGTGGTGCCAAAGACTCGCCCCAAGAGTTAGTCCAGCGTTGCGTGAAATTCTTCGATAAGCATTTGAAGCAGTAGCTGGCTAGACTTGGCAAAAGAGACAATTCCCGTCCGGCCAAACCTCATCTCTGCCCGACCAGCGTTCACCATCTCTTCACGTACCGAAGTGAGCCTTAGGTGTATACGTCGGGCAGAACCAAGAAAACCCTAGCCCGGCTAGCACAGACGGCTCACGAAGTTAAAGCTCTAGATTGCCCTTTCAGCCCCAACGCGTCTCCGCATGCGGTTTCGTTCTGTTGAGATACTCCCTTAGAAGCCCGAGGCCGCAGGGATGAAAGGCAACGCCAGTCGATCGAGCACAAGCCTTTAGTAGTACTAAACCAAACCAGCCCGCTCCTTAGGATCACGCAGGCCGTCAGCCAGCTTGGCGAGTGCCTCGGTCTCGATCTGACGAACCCTTTCGCGAGTCAGCCCGAGTTCGCTACCGATTTCCTTCAGGGTATGCGATTCCGAGTCGCCAAGTCCAAAACGCATCTTCAGAACGGTTGCTTCTCGTGTATCTAGATTCTCAAGCAACTCGAGAACCGTACTCAATACGTCGTGATCCAACAGCTCCTCGTCCGGTGCCTTAAGACGCTCATCCATCACCATCTCGCCCAAAGACCAACCAGCATCGGTCTGATCGCTCTGTGGCGTACTGTTGTAAATCTGAATTGCCTTCTTAATGATCGGCAACTTCTTGCGAGGCAATCCGAGGATTCGCCCGACTTCCTCCTGAGTCGGTGAACGCCCAAGTTCCTCGGAGAGCCGAGCTGAGGCACGCCGCCACTTACTAAGCAGTTCAACCATGTAGGCCGGAATGCGGATCGTTTTCGCCGAATTGATCAAAGCGCGTTTGATCGACTGCTTGATCCAATAACTCGCATAGGTGCTGAAGCGCGTGCCAACGTTAGGATCGAAGCCTTCAACAGCCCGGAGCAATCCCAAGTTGCCCTCCTCGATCAAATCTTGTAGTCCGAGGCCTTTTCCGACGTAGCCACGTGCAATGTTGACGACGAGACGCAAGTTGGCGCGAACCATATGATCTCGTGCCATCGGATCTCCTGCGCCTATGCGCCGAGCAAGATCCTGCTCTTCGGAAGCAGAAAGTAGTGGCGTCTCATTGATCTCGCGGAGATAAGTCTCAAGGGGAGATTGAGGTGTGGTATCTGCTGGGTCTTTCTTACGACGGCTGGCACGCAGTTCCTCCTTGACTGCCTCCTTCTCGTCTTGAAATTCATTCGTTTCGGACATCAGTATTGCGTGCCTAGGTTTGGGAGTATTCGATAAGTTGCCACAGTGACGAGAAAAACTCAGCAACTCGCACACCTGGCCTCCGCTTCACCGTGGAGTAGCGTTGGGGAATTGACTCTGGCTCAGGCCAACGCTCGACGAGGGAATACGGACAGGTTGCTTAATGCTGGCAACGCCATCTACAGTGGGAGTATCGTCTCCGGATGAACGGTAGTCGAAGATTTGCGAAAGACGAGCGCTTTTGCGGACTGTAGTGGCACCAACGGTACTTGAGGCACCAAACAGCCTGAAAAACCCTCAATCTTTGCGCTACAGGAACCATCCGCCGCTACAGCAAAGACAAATAAAGGGTGACAAGATTTGAAAAACCGCTGCGGATTGGCATATCTACAAAGAATGCATTCATGCTAAAGTCAGACCTTACGCGTTATACGAGCTGTGCGGCCTGGGCTAAATGGCAGGAGTCTACAAGTCAGGACTGCATGTTTGGGAAAACTGAGGATGAGCGACTGACTTATCCGAACTAAACATTGAGCCAATCTAAGGGGCGTGTTTTAGACGCAGCGAATGAATCGTTGCTCGCACCGCCTAACAAGTCGTTGG
>PKCQ01000319.1 GCA_002862265.1 Planctomycetaceae bacterium
TTCAGTTCGTTGCTCACCCAGCGGAATTCTGGCTGCTCACTGCTTGGGGCAGGTGCTAGCCAGATGTCCCACCGGTTCCCTCAGCCGTCGTCACTACCGCCGATGGCAATCTGGAACTCGTTTTTGTTCTGGTCGGGGAGATCTGGGGACTGAATCCTGAGACAGGGAAACTGCTTTGGTACGCAGAAACTCCGATGGCAGGTAATGTTTCACCTTGCTTAATCGTGCAGGATGATTTGATCTACTCCTTCGGCGGCTATCGCAGCGTCGGCTCGCTATGCGTCCAAGCAGGAGGTCGAGGAAATGTGACTGACTCGCATGTGAAATGGACAAGCAGACTGACCTCCTATATCTCGACGCCAGTACTGCTAAATGAAAAGCTCTACTGGGTCGATAGCTCGGCAAAGTTCTATAGCCAGGATGCCAGGACAGGGGAAATGATCTCTCGAGGACGTATGAAAGTTGATCTCTCTGGGTCACAACCCATTTACGCATCAGCGTTGGCGATTGGAGGGAAGATCGTGTTGCAAACTCGCCGTGCAGGAGTGTTGGTGATGGAAGCCGATGACGATTTAACTGTTCTGCACCAGAACATTCTCGACACTTCCCTCTCCAACGCCACGCCAGCGGCCGACGACGGACAGCTCTTTCTTCGCAGTGACTCACATTTGTACTGCGTCCAGGCTCCCAAGGACGCGTTTTAAGAGCGAGGCCGTAACGCTGCGGCGTTAGAACATCGAATTTCGAACAAGAAATGGCAAATTCCGAAGTCGGGCTGGACTGGGCCGCGATGGGATACAGGGAGAATACGTGACCTACAAGACGCCAGCGTTCGGTTCTTTCGTTGTTTTTTTTCGTTGTCTAAGCGCCACCCTAGCGGAAAAAGCAAGTCGGCACCTCCCGCCAGGGTCTAAATGATCGTCGAGCATCAACGGTGCACTGTGCGTTAGACAACGTCGCGTTACGCAACGAATTGGCGTCTACCACTTAAGGCCAAATCGTTCGCCACCGCCACTGGATCCAGTTCCACCTTTAAGAGGACCTTGGTGCTTAGGCAAAACAGGCTTCGCTGGTGGCAATTCCTCTTCCTGCTTGGAGTCTTCTTCCTTCGTCTCTGGTGCCGCCTGAGCGCCCTTGATGGAGAGACTCATTCTCTGATTGGCGGTATCGACGGAAAGTACTTTGACGTCGATCTCCTCGCCTTCGGAAACAACGTTGGAGACGTTGCTGACGCGATGATGCGCAAGTTCGCTAATATGAACCAAGCCTTCAACGCCGGTGGCCACTTTGACAAAGGCACCGAATTCTGCGATGCGACTAACAGTACCTTTACAGACAGACCCTACCGCGAATCGACTGTCAATATCATTCCACGGATGCTCAGCCAGTGAACGATAGGAAAGACCAATCTTGCTGCTCTGTTGATCGATCTTGTCAATTCGGACTTCGACTTTCTGCCCTACCTCGACGACTTCGCTCGGATGATTCACTCGGTCCCACGAAAGCTGACTGATGTGCAGCAGTCCGTCAAGCCCTCCGATATCAACGAATGCACCAAAGTCGAGGATTTTCGTCACGGTGCCTTCTACTGAATCGCCGACAGAGATCGATGCCATCCGCTCGGCCCGTTTCGCTTCCTTCTCACGCTCCAGCACAGCTCGACGCGATAAGACGAGATTGCCACGTCGCTCGTTGGCTTCCGTGACTACACAAAGTACCTTTTGATCCACTAGCTCAGCTAGATTTTCGACGCGATACTCTGCAACCTGACTTGCCGGGATGAAGCCACGAATTGCCCCCGCCTTGCACTCCAAGCCGCCGGTGTTTGAGCCAGTAACAAGTACTTCGATGACTTCACCTTCGTTGATGTCGTCCCACTCGGAGACTTCGACAGCACTGCCTGGCAGAGTGACTTCGTAGAGTCCTTCTTCTCGATTGAAGCCCCGAACAACGACTTCGACCTGGGAACCAATCTCAGGTTCCGTTTCGAATTGCGTGCGAGGAACCATGCCTTCGTTGGGACCGCCAAGCGAAACGAAGACGAACTCTTCTTGCGCCTTGACGATTTTCGCTTGAATCCGCTGCCCTTCGTCAATCGGCTTGCCAACTTGCAACATCTCGTCGCCGATTAGCATCGAATCGAGATCGGAGCCACCGAATGCGGCATTTAACTCGTCTTCCAAATCCGCTGCCAAGGGTTGGCGAAGGGAAGGCACTTCCACTCTTGGTGCGACTGCCGGAGGCGTTTTGATCACGCCAACTTCTTGGACTGGTTTGGCCTGTTCGTCCTTTTCGGCCCGTTTTGCCTGTTTCGCCCGCTTTGGTTTTGGTCCCGTTCCGCCTGACTTGCCCTTCGATGACTTTTCAGGCTGGGGGGCGGCAGCAGGCTGATGCTGGCTCTTACGTAACTCGCGGATACGGCTCAAATTGAGTGGCCCACCCGAGGCGGGCTTCGACACTGGTTCAACGCCGGACTCTGTCTCCGCAGACTCGCTGACTGCCTCAATTGGCTTCTCTGCTGCTTCATGAGAGGGAACTGGAGTGTCCTCGCAAGCAACATTCTCTGGCGAGTATTTAGGGGAATTTTCAGTAGACATGTTCAAAACAGAAAAAGGCAGTTGACAGAATGGAGCTCAGGTAACTTGATTTTCGGCACCCCGGGCTGATGGACGTCTCAAATTTTAGACTCCGGTCCGCATCCTTCCAACGAGTACCAGCCGATTTCTGGCGCAAATGAGCTTGGGAGTCGCCCAGCAGAGTTTGGATGGGGCAGAATAGTTAAAATCCCAACCTGTCCAGGGCTCATCAGAGCTTCAGTTTGCACGAGCGGATCTCTTCGTATCCCCACGCGGGAGCGGGATTGGATTCGCAGGGCCAATCATTCTAGAACTCTGACGCGTTTGTCAGGGCAAGGGTGATTGCTGATGTCTTCACTATGTGGTCGAGAATGCGGTAAAACTAACGGCATGGAAGAAAAAAGCTTTAAGGGCCTTGCTCAGGCTGATTCAGTTCAAGACGAAATCGCGGAGAACGAGCCGCCGCGATTGACCGACGAGAAACAGATATCGGCCGCGAGCCCTTTTTCGCAGCGTTTTCAAAAGATTTCGGTGCATTCCGATACGAAGCAGCTGACTGACTGGATCAACAACACAGTTGGCTCTGAGAGTTATGGGGCAACACGCGTTTTCGATCTGTTTACCCTACTCGCCGTCACCGTAGGCTTCGCAATTCTATTCGCGTTGCTAAAGCTGGCCGAGCCAATCTTTGAGGAA
>PKCQ01000321.1 GCA_002862265.1 Planctomycetaceae bacterium
CGATTTTCGCTCCTCAGGATTGCCAGCAGGGCTGTAGATAAGTCTCACTTCCGCAGGCAGGCCAGGCAGGGAGCCCAACATTTGCTCGAGCTCTGTCCCTTCTGGCATCTGTGATTTCACGAGTCGATCGACTTCTCCAGAAGAAAGTAGCTGCGACGCAAGGCCTTTCGGGACAGAAACAAAATCCGGGCCGCGTGTCATCTCCGCCTGAGCGGTAGTCCTGGTCCAGATAACTATCGAATCCTGAGTCGCCCAGCCGTTTCGCATCGCATTTCCAAAATGTGGAACTTGGCCCAGCCCAAGACTCGATAATGCGACCAAAATTGGAAAAAGGCACGCGATTTGAATCTTGCTCATGTTTATGCTGACCTTGGGGTTGAGATAGACTTGGAAGAGATGGAAAACCCACTACACAACATAGCCGATGGCAGCGTTCGATGTTTGCTTGTTCTGCGGCCGACGGAGCTTGGGGTGCGTGCCACGAACATCCACGGAGAACCCGGCGTCTCTAAAACAAACAGCAAGATTAACTCAAGTTAACTTCCCCGCCAAAGCGTGCGCTGCCCAATAGCCTCAGAAGTCGAGCACGCTAAGCTCGGCCTTTCGTCTTCCCTTTTTCCTGATCTCCATCAACGCCGAGGTTGGCGTACGTTTCACGATGGATAAAGCAAAGCCCTGATCACAAGCCGGACATTGGCGCCACAGGTCGAGTTCGATGGTGCAAAAGCCTTTGGCTGCTAGTCATGCCGTTGCTTGGACCCAGCGCGCTGCTGGTGTTCAGGCCGGCAGAGTGGCTCAAGAATTTGCGCACCTTCTTCGCCGTGCTTTCCATTACCCTTGCCTTCAGAACGTTGCTGAGACAATGGAAAAAAAGGAAGTACAGTGCTGAAAGAGTCCTGGTGCGCTAAGTGCTAGTTCCGACAGGGCTTCCTATCGTTGCTACAACGCTCTCTTTCATTTCTGTCACCTAATTTTGCCGTGACTTGCTTCTGTTTGCGAGCTGCTGGTGCTTGCCGCGTGGTCCATCCAGTATTTTACATAGCTGCATTGGGCAAGTTCCATTTCATGGCTTGCAGTACCATTAGCCATCGTGATACTTCCAGATTTACGGTGCACATACATATCTCGATGGTTGATCGCTGTTGCTGCAAACACCTGTTCTGCTTCCTTGGACGCGTTGGAAATTCCAAATATTCTATTGAGCGGCAACATTGAACTCGTCGACCGGCCAAACACTATGCGGGGGCTGGGCAGGCCTCTTCTTTCTCACGAGCATCATCACCTTCACGGTCGTCTATCAGCAACGGTCCTGTTTAACAGGTGCTCGACCAACGTTGCTTTGCACATTGCAGATGACCATCAGGCACTACGGTCTTCTCATGTGCGTCGCATTGTACACCGCGTACATCAAGCAAGATCTTACTTCCGGCACTGGATATCTTTTCCTTCCTGGCTTCTGTTTCTTAGAGACGGTTTCTGCCGCTTGGCTTGCCAGTGTCGTGCTGCATGGGACATTTGAATCGGTAGAGCAAAAGAGAACAGATTTCCGGCCAGTCTTCGGTATGATCAACGCCGTCTTTTCTTGGCCCTCAGCACCGCCGACTCAACTCCCAGCAGACCTTGAGGATCGGTAGATACAGGAAGCTCAATGGAAGCTCAAATTCTTCAACAGAAGCAAGCACTGGAAGCTTTGCGACGGTCATTTTCATGAGCAAGCGTTTCGTTCTCCTCGCGAATCTCATAATGAACCTTTGTTGCCGTTGCATTCCTGCTCGCGAAAATATTTCCCCTTGTGAAGCCTTGGCTTCAACGGCCAACAGCTCTCCGTGATTGCTCGCGGAGTTTTCCAAGGCCCGTTCGAGTGGCTCCGAGACTTATTCGAATCGCCCCTCTTCACGAAGTATCCGTGCCATCAACTTGTCTGCAGCACCCCCTGCACAACACAGGAATCCGGTTCCCGGAAAGTGCGCAGAATCAATTCAATCGGTCCCGTACTGTGGTAATTCCCACCGCAAGACGCAATTAGACAACAGCCCGCTAACGCAGTGACAGTTCAACGGATCGTTGACCTTTCCCCAACAAGTTCACCCGCCGGACCTCGCGGCGCGGATGTAACGTGGCTAAGAAGAATGGAGACACTACAGCCCGAATGAAGAATCAGACTTCCAGGAACAGTCGAGTTGGGTCTTCGCAAACTTCCTTGATGGTCTTCAGGAAGCTTACGGCTTCGCGGCCATCTATGATGCGATGATCATAGCTAAGGGCAACGTACATCATTGGAAGAACAACTACCTCCCCGTTCACCGCCATCGGCCGTTCTTGAATGGAATGTAGCCCCAGAATCGCACTTTGAGGCGCATTTACGATCGGCGTGCTAAGCAGCGAACCGTAAACTCCCCCGTTACTGATCGTAAATGTCCCGCCTTCCAGATCCTCGGGCATCAGGCGATTGTCCATCGCTTTCGAAGCGAAATCGCCAATCGTTCGCTCCACATCCGCGAATGTCATATCCTCAACGTTGCGCAGCACAGGAACGACGAGACCTTTGCCGCCGCCGATGGCGATGCCAATATCGTTGAAGTGCCGATAGACGATATTGTTTCCGCGAATCTCAGCGTTGACCGAGGGAAATCGCCTCAAGGCTTCTACGCTCGCCTTGGCAAAGAAAGACATGAAGCCCAACTTGACACCATGTCGATCAAGAAATGCATCTTTATACTTCTTTCGCAAGGACATGATCGGTTTCATGTTGACTTCGTTGAAGGTAGTCAACAACGCTGCATTTTGCTGAGCCTCCACCAAACGCTTTGCAATGGTTCGGCGAATCATGCTCAGCGGCTTGACTTCCTCCCGCCTCGATCCGCCCGTATTAGACTCTACCTCGGTCAGACTGGTTTCCAGCACAGGCGGCTTCGTGGGTGATTGGACAGCCGCTGGACGGCTTTTACTCGCGACGGCAGCCATCGCATCTTCCTTCAGAATTCGCCCGTCTGGACCTGAGCCCTTAACACTCGAAGCAGCGATTCCGTTCTCCTCCAAGATCCGTTGAGCCGCCGGCATCACATGCCCCTGCCTGGTCTCCGAGCTCAGCGCAGTTGGCTGCACCGGTGCGTCAGTCGAAGTCCCTCTGGCCGGAGCTTCTGCTGGCTCGATGCTGCAGATGACTTCGTCCACCATCGCGAAGTCCTCGGGCTGCTTCAGCACGTTTCGTACGTAACCAGATACCGGAGAAGGAACTTGCACCGAAGCTTTCTCGGTCTCCAAATCGACT
>PKCQ01000130.1 GCA_002862265.1 Planctomycetaceae bacterium
GGCGATCACTTTTTAAATTTTCCAATGCTTCGCTAAGAGTCGAAGCCTGACTCGAACCACGGCTCCTTGGAGCCGAAGTGAGCGCAAAAAGCAGATTTGGGTCCCAATTCGCAAGGCGCTGCCATTTCAAGGTGAGTTCACACAGGTCCTGGTCTGCAAAACAGTCGACGCTTGAGACTGGCAGATTTACTGCAACGCATGCTTCTGCAAGAGCGCGACAGCTAAACCCCAGGAGGCAGATTCCTCGTTCCCCCCCTAAAAGACTGTCATGCGATGTCGTCGGCGAAACTTCGGGCATTGGAGCGGGTTGGAAGATGAGGGACGGGCTCTGGCAAATAACTCCTTTACCTTGCCCCACCAGGGTGATAAATCTTTTCGCCCAACTACCATTGGACTATGAGTTGCCGAAATCGCAGCGAGATCGCCCAACTAAGTACTTACACGCATTATCCGCACTTGACTCAAAAAGAAACAGACATGCTGACTCTTTCCAGGCATCTTCGGCAGCGAATTCTCGCTCGAGGCATTGCATGCTTTGGCCTAATGCTCGCCTGCTTCGCAGCTTCTCCTGCTTGGGCACAACGTGACTATATCGGCGTTGTGGCCGAAATGCAGAATCCCGAGTTGGCGGACCGAATCGGACTCTCCGAGGAGCAGCGAATCGAGATCAAATCGCTTATCAGCAGGCGAAGTAGCGGTGTTATTGGCTTGGCTGGGCAACTAAAAGAGTTGCCACTAGACGAACGTGCGAAGCTAGTCGATGAGTATCGAGAAGAATCGGAAAAACAGGCCTTCGCGATTCTGAATGACGAGCAACGTGCCGCCATGGAGCAAGTGCGAATAGAGCGGATGGGCTTGTTGTCGCTGTCGGAAGCCTCCATTGCAGAAAAAATGCAACTTGCGGATTGGCAGAAGGCGGGAGTTGCTCGGTGGAAAGGCAAGCTGGATCAGGCGACTCGATCGGATAACCCCGATCAAATGCGACGGGATGCGGAGAAAAGTGTGCGTGGTCAGATCTCAGATAGTCAGTTCGCGATGTGGCAGCATTTGATTGGACGTGGCGACGCACCTGCAACAGTAGAAGTCCCCGAGCAGGTCTCTTCCACAGCTGCGGCAGGTATGGCAGAACCAGGTGATGCACAATCGAACTCCAAGATCCCCGTAGAAGAGATCCAGCTTAGGATCAACTTCAAGGATGCACCCTACGACGACGTGATCTACTGGCTCGCTGAGCAGGCTGATCTCGCCCTGATGGGTAATGTCGTTCCCCCAAGCACATTCACCTATCGAGATCTTTCGCGAACGTATTCGGTTCGCGAGACGATGGATAAGATCAATTCTTCGCTGCTGAGTTCGGGTTACCAGTTGATCCGAGTCGGCCGTACGTTGCGGTGCTACGATCTGGAAGCTGTGCCTGACGATCTCGAGCGAGGAATCTTTTTGCGAGAGATTGCTCCCGTTGTTGGGCGAGAGCAGTTGACCGAGTTTGGTGACTTTGAGCCGGTTACTTGCACTTTCACTCTCAAGCGTTTGGATCCGACGGAATTAAAAGAGGATGTGGAGCAGTTGCTAAGCATCCAAGGCCGCGTCGATGCAGTTCCGGCCACCGGAGACTTAATGGTCACCGATGTGGCTCGCAAGGTGAAAGCTATTGATGCCATGATCCAGCGTGCGGAACAGTCTGGTGGCTCTACAGTTCAGTTCATCGAACTCAAGCACATCACTGCCGACGAGGTTTTGGTCATCGCTCGTCCTTTGTTGGGTCTCGAAGAGGACAGCAACACAAGTGATGACATTAAGATTTCAGCGGATCTATTTGGCACTCAAATTGTTGCTAAAGGCCAGGCCGAGAAGGTGCAGGATCTTAGGGATATTGTCGAGCAATTCGACGTGCCTCCCGCTGAAGGGGAAGAGATGGCGGAGCAGGAGGCGATCGTCCTTCGCAGCCACAAGGTCGGTCAGATGGGACTCGACCTCGCGTACGATATTATCGCACAACAGCTGGCTGGAATTCCTGGTGTTCGACTTGCTAAAGACGAGAAAGGCAATCAGTTGTTCGCTCAGGCGCGACCGTCTGAGCATGAGATGATCAAGAAATCTCTGGGACTTGCAGGTAATGATTCCGAGGAGACGTTCAAGGCGATAACCGTCACCGGAATGGATGTTCAGACCGCCATTGCAGCTGTTGAAAAGTTCTTTCCTGATACAGGCGAAGAAGGAGAATCTTCTTACACCATCGATGGCCAAACTCTGGGTCGGCAAGTTTGGCTTCGTGGGAGCGCCGCGAAGATTGAACAGATCGAAGCGTTTTTACAAAGCGTCGAGGCTTCCCAACCCACCTCGCCCTGGGGAGATCAGGTCACGCAAATTCCGCTAACGGGAAGAGCCGCGGACCAGGCGCTCCAGCAGGCCGCTCAAATGTGGAAAGCAGTTGGCGGAAAGGCTTCCATTCGAGTCATCAAATCTGGTGAGCAAGCCAGTGGAACTGGCATCCCTCAGAAAGTGTTTGCACCGAACACCGACGACAAAGAAGCGTTCAATCTTCGAAAGCTAGACGCACTCCCACTTCATGGAGGCGAGCCGCCGCCGATGCTCAAGTCCGGGGCTCAAGGCATGTTGGTCTCTACTGCGCAGGAAGAATCCGAGACGGTGACGGCCGTTGAAGCGGATCCCAATGCCATTCAAATCATCAAGACTCCAAGCGGTTTGCTGCTGTACTCGGAGGACAAAGAGCAGCTGGCTATGTTCAATGAGATGCTCAACCTGTTGGCAATTCCAAGCGGGACTGCCGAGCCAACGATTGTCTACCTGAAAAATGTGAAAGCAGAGGATGCGAAAGTTCTGCTCGAAAACGTCCTGAGCGGCACCGTAGATTCGGGCGGGGGCGGAAGTCTTCTTGGAGATGCCTTGGGCGGCGTGATGGGCAGCATGGGAGGGATGTTGGGTGCCGCGTTCGGTGGCGGCGGGGGCCTGCTTAGTAGCACCAACAGTGGTTCCGCCACTGGCGATTACAAGATCAATACGTTCCCCTTGCACAATGCTTTGATCATCGAGGCGAATCCGGTCGACATGACCTTGATTGAGGCGTTAATTAGCACGATCGACATTCCACAGAGTCCCGTCAACGTCGAGACTGGCGGCATGCTGAAAATGATTCCTGTGGTTACAAAAGATGTTGGAGAGGTCCTTGCAATTGTCAAGGAGCTCTTTTCAGACCGAATCAAAGGCGCTGCTCCTAGTGGCGGTGGCGGTGGTGGACGCGGCG
>PKCQ01000066.1 GCA_002862265.1 Planctomycetaceae bacterium
CGACGCTCTTCCGATCTGCTATATCAGGTGCTGAGCCATGCACTGGTTGCAACCGGCGGGTTGATAGTCCTTTGCAGCTGTGTTTGGCTGGGTACCTACTTCGGCATTGCCACCAATACGCGACTAGAGACCATTACGCCATCAATCAATATCCGTTTGCCTTTATTGCCTGTTGACATTCCAATCCCAGCTGGAGAATCAACGCAGGTGCGTAGTCCGCTATCAGAAGTAGCTCCGGCAAAATGGTTTGTCGTTCCAACCCTGAACCTGTTTGCGTTTGGATTCTTCCTGCTCGCGCTGACAAGTATGTGCAGCTGTTTTGATCGTTATCGCTGGCGGACGATCGGAGTGGTTATGGGTTTCTACGTCATCCAGTTCTTATTGTTCTTGTTGAGTAAAGCGTTGGAGTTCACGGGTTGGTGCGGCTACTTTTCATTTTTCTCTTTGTACCAGCCCGACGCGATGGTGCAGTTGGTGCGCAATCATCCGGAAGGCAGCTACGAAGTAGTTTCAAGCTTGGATGTGGTGGGATGGGAGTTCTGGCTTGGTCCGCTCGGCATGACACTCCTGCTAGTTGCCATGGGGCTGATTTGCTACACCGCCGGTTGGAGGCGGTTTGTCAAGCGAGACTTGCCCGCGCCTGTCTAGTCTCCAGAGATCCATTAGTCAGACCATAAGAGGCACGGCGGCAAGGCTCTGTTACGGCATCGAAGCGAGAGCAAGCCAACGCCTGCGGTTGGACGTGAAACGATGGTTGCGGGTTGTTAAGGAGAGGAATTCTGGCGAATCGCACTACGCTTGACGCGTTGACAAGGTGCGAAGAGGCAGATTGAATGAGAACTCGTCTCGGGGGGGCAAACGATCTATCGAACTCCGTGGCCTAAACATTCTGCTTGTCATCCGCAAAACGAAATGGAATTCTGTCATGTTTTCACCAGTAGCCATCGGTGATTTTCAATGCGGCGGTGAAGCTCTGACGATCATTGCTGGTCCTTGCGTTCTGCAATCCAGGGAGATGTCGTTCGAGATTGCCGAGCAGTTAAAGCACGAAACCTCCACAAGAAACCTAAACTTCGTCTTCAAAGGATCCTTTGACAAAGCGAATCGCACCAGCGCGAGTTCCTTTCGCGGGCTGGGCATGGACGGCGGACTCAAAATCTTGGCGGAAGTCAGCAAACAACTTCAAATACCAACCACGACCGACATCCACCTGCCTGCGCAAGCCGCGCCGGTTGCCGAAGTGTGCGACGTTTTGCAGATTCCCGCTTTCCTCGCCCGTCAGACGGACTTATTGCTTGCAGCCGCCGCTACCGGTACTCCAGTGAACGTAAAGAAGGGGCAGTTCATGGCCCCTGGCGATATGAAGTATGTCGTCGAAAAACTGCAGTCGGCCGACGCAGGTGGCGTGATGCTGTGCGAGCGTGGGACGTTTTTTGGCTACGGCAGACTCGTGAACGATATGCAGTCTCTGCCTTTGATGCGAGCTCATGGAGTGCCTGTCGTGTTTGACGCCACGCATTCCGTCCAGGAGCCTGGAGGACTTGGTGGCGCGACCGGCGGCAAGCGAGAAATGGTTTGGCCTTTGGCTCGCGCGGCAGTAGCTATCGGCGTCGACGCAATCTTTCTCGAGACCCACCCTGATCCCGATTCTTCGCCCAGCGACGGAGCCAATATGGTTCCGTTAGATCAAGTTGGAAAGTTGCTCGACCAACTCTCTACCTTGCATCGGGCGTATCAAAGTTTTGACAACTGAAGCTGCCATTGGTGACTTCAGAATCCTGTGGATTGGAGAAAGTGAACCAATCCATGCCAGTTCTCCGTATAGATAAGCTGGAATAAAGCCGTGAGTTGCCTAAGAGGGCCAAACGGCAATGCCATCTAGGGCGAGTCAGAAACAGACCGATTTCGTTTTTAGACTGCTCGCTCGCGTGAACACACTCTCCGTTGGTCGGGAGGCCTCCGCCGGTCGCCGCATAGTTGTGCTTGAAAATCGAAAAAAGCCGAATGGTTACCTGAGCCGTACAAACCACTTTTTCGTATGCTGGAATATGGAAAAGCTCCATCGAGGATAAGGAATTTCCGTTTCGCAATAAATCGACTCGGCTTCATCCACCCACTGGGATTCACTCATTGTCTGACTGGTAGGGTAGAGTTTCGTGTTAAAAAGCCGATACTTCGCAGTCCAACAGCCGTAATCCGACCCAGGATTCAATCGGTCTGAACCAGGATTCAATTGGTCGGATTCACGACCTCTAATTTAGCCCAAGCAGATTGCCTCCATGTCCAATCGCCTTATCGCACTCCTCGGCTTTTTGGCCGTAATTGTCCTTTTCTACTTCCTGCCGAGTTGGACTCGCAAGAGCTCGAGTAATTCTGCTTCTGCCATCTCCCAACGAATCGAGGAGAAAGAGACGCAGACGGACGATCTGCGGAGTGCCATGCGTTATCTCGGAAGAATGACTCCGAAGAACCGCGACCTGACGATTAAGGAAGTTCGGTTCGCGCTGAACACGTGGCTTGAAAAAGCGGATGTTTCCGCCGCCAATTACGCGCCCCCTAAAACTCTGACCGGTCTCGAGCCTGAGATGCTCGCCAGCGTCGGATGCTCGTCCAACATTACACTGACTTTCGATTACTGGGATGTGGACTATCTCTTTCAGTGTCGTCTGATGAGCCAAATCTCCGATTGGGTGGTCGATGAACCACTGGGCGATTCGTTGATCCGTCCCATCTTGGCCAAATATCAAGGAAAGCTCGAGGAGCAAGAGTACTTGAAACTTGAAGAAGCCTACAAACTTTTTGACTGGGCGATGCGAAATGTCGGACTCGATCCAGAAATGTCCTCAGTTGAAACCAAGTCGCCGAACCCGGCTGGAAAAGTCATTGAACTCGGGCCCGGATACAGCTATTTGCCCTGGGAGTCTCTTCTATTTTGCACCGGAGATTTCATCGAAAAAGGACGAGTATTCACGGCTCTCGCGGCACAGCGCGAAATCAACACAGGCTGGGTTGTCGACGCTGGTAAGATTTGGGCTATTGGCGTATTGATCGGAGGAGAGATTTATCTGTTCGACCCCAAACTCGCCTTGCCGATTCTGGATCCTGACGAACTGCGTTTCGCAACGCTCGAGGAGGCGAAGAAGAATCCGCGTATTCTGCGGCGTCTCGATCTGCCAGGCCGATTTGATTACGCCTTCAACCCTGGCGACTTGAACTTCTTGGAGCTGGGCGACGAGTCGGGCATGTCCTCGAGCATCTCCAGGAC
>PKCQ01000018.1 GCA_002862265.1 Planctomycetaceae bacterium
CTTTCTTTTCTTGCGTGTCTTCGATGTGGAGGCGGGCATCAATAGCCCGACCTAACGAATCATGGAAGCTGCCATTCTGAATATTGGCTGCAGATCCATCCACATTAAATTCCTTCTTCTTTGACATAGTAAGCTGAAGCCAAATCGCATCCTCAGGATCATCGTCAGTAGCGGGCTGGCCATCGTGCAAGAAGGAGGCAATCACATTCGCCTGACGATTGTCAGTCTCGGGAACGGAGGCAAACAAAGCAGAAATTGTTGGCTCATCCATCCGTCCGAAGATCTGATCCTCAGTTTCCTTTGAGCCGGCCGCACTGAATGCGCGGTGGTTGTCCAGAGGCAAGGATTCGTACAGCGTCCAACTCGTTACAGCTGGGTTTCGAGTTCCTTGTTGCTGGAGTGGCGTGAGCGGAATAGTCGGCTTGAGAGTCACAGCACCATCTTGACTCTTGGTTACCGTTTGCTCACCAAAATAGAATTTTGGCTTTCTCAGACCTGTATCTTGCTCAACTTCTTCGCCAAAAGCGTAAACGATCAATCCAACGGGCAGACTCAAGCTGGATGGTGGTGCTGCGGCAGCAGGAGCCGGCGCTCCGCCATTCAGATCATCGACGGTCGGTGCGGGGCCAGACGTCAGTTCCAAGTCGAAGGCTCCAGCCTTCGCGGTAATGAATTCGACACCACGCCAGACGCGACCACGATCGCCAGCGATGCGCAGCAATTCGTTCTGAGCCACGACCACGGCTTCCAGGTTGTTGATGTCGGCCTGGAAATTCGTTCCCCAAAGGAGATCTTTGGTCGCTTTTTGAGCGTTCTCAGCACGTTTCTCCTGCTTATCCAGGTTCGCTAGCGATTTCACGCGGTTTGAATGCACGCCAGCCGCAAAGAAAAGGAAGCACCAGCATTCAATGAACAAAAAGCAAAGCATCGTGACATGCAACGCTCCCCATCCTTTGGCCGTCGCTACAACGAAGTAAATGAAGGCGATCAGAGAAACGAGAAGTAAAAGCAGAATAATGATACCACCCATGGCAGCTTCATTTCCTTTGGCAACGAGGAGACAAGCCAGCGGTGCAAAGTCGCGGAGGTAGACCTCTCGCCCGGTTTTGCATCTCGCCACAACTTAATACTACTTGCTCATTTCCCCTAGTTGTAACGTTTTCAATTGTCTTTGAGCCGAAACTCTCCTACCAACTACCCTCGAGAGGGGTTTTCTATGGCAAACGCTGAATAATTAGGTCCTTCACGACAACTGGGATAAATAGTGCGGCCTGAAGACATGGTGTCAAGCTGAGAAAAGACGTAATCCGAACAAACGAGAATAAGCAGCGAAGCGCCATCACTGGATCTTCACTTGCTGTTGATTTTACCGTCTTCAAGACGGCTCATCGGCACGGTCAAGGAATTCTGCAATGCCTGCAACGTCTCAGTTTTCTTCCTCCACAAGCAAGAACCGCAAGAGAGCAGGGCTAATTCGAGTACTGCGAAAGTCCCTTCAGGGCCTCGGGCTGTCAGCCGTAGCGTTCGGCATGCTGGGGCTTGGCGGCTGCACGAGACAGCAATATCGCTGCAAGACGGACACCGAAGCCTATCACTTGCTGGACGAGAAACGCGCCCAGAGCTGCGAGAACGGCGCGAGTGTGATCAGAATTGAGGTCGATCCTAGAAGCCGGATGTTCGATCCCTTCAATCCAGACCGTCCGCCCATGCCCGAGGACGATCCACAAGCCAACAGGTTCATGAGCAAGGTGGATCACAAGAAAGGCTACCCGCTATGGGAGGCCAATGGCCGTACGAACATCGTTGAGAATCCGGAATGGTGGCAGTACCTGCCGCTTGACGAAAGGGGCGTGCTAGTGCTGGATCTAGATGATGCAGTGCGAATCGCCCTGCTTCACTCCACGGGATACCAGCAAAACCTCGAAACGATGTATTTGTCGGCGCTTGATGTGAGTATTGAACGCTTTCGATTGGATTCGCAATTCTTCTCCGGCACGGGCACAAGTGCTTCCAGAACAGGTCCGGTCGCTGCTGGCAGTACGTTTGGTCGTACGAACGTCAGCGTTGGTAGCAGTAGTACAAGAATGCAAAAGTTGTATACCGCAGGTGGCTCGCTCGTCGCCAACTTTGCGAATTCTTTGACTTGGCAAATTGCCGGCCCAGAAAGTTTCACCGCACCATCGCTACTCAGCTTCACATTCTTGCAGCCACTTCTCGCCGGAGGCGGTCGTGATGTCGTGCTGGAAAGACTGACACTGGCGGAAAGAGCTCTGCTGACCAACGTCCGCGCCTTTGAGCGATATCGCCGAGGTTTCTATACGCAGATTGCAACAGGCGTAGGACCAGATACATCGCCTAGCCGACGTGGGGGTGCATTCGGTGGAGCGGGTCTAGGAGGATTCGATGCCTTGGGTAGTGTCTTCAATAACGCCGGTGGCGGCGGATTCGGCGGTGGAGCTGTTCAAAATGCGAATGGTTACATCGGTATCCTTCAAGACCAGTTGAATATTGCTAACACGCAAGAGAACATTGTTCGATTGCAGGACATCTACTTGCAGTACGAAGATAGCTATCGCGAATTATTGCTAACAATGCCTGCAACGCAGACTGCGATACCGTCGCAACAGCTTCAAGTGGCACAAGCCAAGCAGAACATCTACCAACAGCAGGCGAACTTGCTGCAACAGCAGTCTTCTTATCAGGCGACGCTAGATGGTTTCAAAAGAACACTTGGCTTGCCGCCCTATCTCTGTATCGAAATCGAAGGCGACCTGCTAGACAAGTTCAAGCTCATCTCCCAAGAGCTTCGCGATAGAAGAACCGAGATGTCTGCCTATCGAGCAGCAGTAGGCGCTGAAAATTCCAAGTTGCTCGAGCTGACGACCTCCGAACGTGATGAGGCCCTCGGAGAATCCTTCCGTTCGATCGGAGCGGATAATTCAGTCGCAGAAGCCCTTATGGATCTGCGACAAGAGCTTGCGCCAGTCAAGCAGATTCTGCAAATGGTGATAGATACCGACGTCGTCAAGGTTCGCAACGACATCAGCGTTTTGCAGGAAAGCATTCCACTTCGTCGAGAGCAACTAACGAGGTTGAAGGAAATCGCAGAAACCGAGAAGGACCTGGTCTGCGGCCTCTTGCCACTTGGGCAATTCAACACCACTTTTCTCGATGGAATTGGCCTTGAGGAATTGCCGCAGGAACTCGGACTTGAGTTGGATGAGATTGTCGAGAAGATTCAAAAGCAAGAAGCAGCCTTCG
>PKCQ01000703.1 GCA_002862265.1 Planctomycetaceae bacterium
TGCCGCCCATGCCGCCCATGCCACCAAACTGGCCAAGGACAGCACGCTGATCAAGCGCGCCAAAAGCTGCTGGAAGGTTCAAATCAATCGGCTTGTCGGTATTGTTTTTGAAAACGACGGTAGCCTGAGTTGCATCCTTGGGGACGAATTCGACTTCCACTAAGCCATCATCGATGGCTTTGAAGAGTTCGACCGACTGTACGTCAACTGCTTTGGCCTTCTTGGCTACCAAGTCGGTCTCCGCCGCGATAACGGGGGCACCGAGGGCAAGAATTGCCAGAGTTAGCAGGTAATCGACTTTGCGTTTCATGGTATTCCTCAATACTCTCTCACAAATCCTGTTCCGGTATTCTCTCAATCTCAATATTAGACCGAGCGTGCGGACGGTGCCTCATTTCGAGTGCAAAACGGCGTTCAGGTTCCATCAAATTGGTATGGATCCCGCAACTAAGACGAGAACTCTTTGTAATAGTAGTCGATCTAGCGGGCTATTCCAAGCAAATTCGTTCCCAGCAAATGGGGCAAATCCGGCAATTTTTCTGGTTTTGAGGCCTGATTAACAATCGATGGAAGCCTTGCCCAACCATTGCCTGCTTGCATTACATGTCTTGTCTGGTAACTTTTCCTGCGTCTCGATAAACATCTTCCCGAGCCCAATTCCCCTGTTTGGGAACTCATTCAGGCTCAGAGCCCTCACCTACCAATGTGGGGGTGGGAAACATATTCGAATTTTCGCAGTACCGAGAATTCATTCACGAACCGCCTTGTCAAGGAATTTGAAATGTCACTTATGATCGGAGAGTCGCTGGTAGGCGATGGCAACGAGATTGCGCACATCGATTTGATGATCGGTAGCAAAGATGGACCTGTCGGAACCGCCTTTGCAAACGCCTTGGCAACGCAAAGTGCTGGTCACACCAATCTGCTCGCCGTCTTGGCTCCTAACGTTGCCGTCAAGCCGTCCACTGTGATGATCACCAAGGTAACGATCAAAGGCATGAAGCAAGCGGTTCAGATGTTCGGCCCCGCACAAGCTGCCGTAGCCAAAGCCGTCGCAGACCAAGTCGAAGCTGGCGTCATTCCTGCGGATCAAGCAGAAGACCTTGTCATCGTTTGCGGCGTTTTCATCCACCCAGCAGCTGAGAGCGACGCAAAGATCTACGAGTACAACTACGAAGCGACCAAGGACGCGATTGCCAACGCGATGCAAGGCAAGCCTTCTGCGGCAGAGATGGTTGCTCAAAAGGAAACCGCAGCTCACCCATTCAAGGGCTTCTAGGTCTTTCCCTCCAAGTCGCCGTCGACAAAGTCCAACGGCTACAAAGAATCAAGGCCGTAGCATTTCTGCTGCGGCCTTTTTTCTTAGCCGGCCTTTTATCTTAGCGTTAGCCAATCCCGACCCGAGGCGGCAACGCGAACACTCAGCAGACCTTAGTGCTTTACGGCTCCCACTGCTTTAGAACATCGACTTCCTCCGAACCAAATGCGATGCCCACTCCCAAAATTTTGATTCAACTGGATTCTGATTCACACGCCAGCTCCTTTGACGCAGTTGTCGCTGTCGATGCTGGCGTCGATCAGCTGCTTCAGTACCCTAACATCGAAGCGAGCAACGTCCAGGGGCTTGTCCACGGCGTTATGTTTACCCGGAGCCCAGCGGAGCTAAAGAATACAGCCATCTTCATCGGTGGGTACAATGTCATAGCTGGGGAGGCAATCGGAAAAGAAATAGCGAAGACCTTCTTCGGTCCCATCCGCGTGTCGACGATGTTCGACGGCAACGGTTCAAACACTACGGCCGCCGCAGCGGTCCTGTGTGCATACCGCCACATCACCCCTCATCAAACAACTGCACTTGTGCTAGGTGGGACCGGCCCCGTTGGCGGGCGTGTTGCGAGACTCCTGCTGCGAAACGGCGCTGAAGTTTATCTCACTTCACGCGATGTCTCACGGGCTGATTCCGCGAAGAAAGAGATCCTTGAGCGAGTAGGAGGAGCCGCCAAAGATTCAAGCGCTACACGAATTCACGCTATCGGCTCGGACACGATCGACTCCGTTCTCCCGGAAGCCAATGTTGTCTTTGGCTGCGGTGCCGCAGGTTACGAACTTCTGTCTGAAGAAAAGCTTTGCTCCGCAACCAACTTGAGAGTTGCAATCGACTTGAACGCAGTTCCTCCAGCGGGACTTGGCGGCATCGGTGTCAACGAAAAGGCCATGCGGCGCGGGGATAGAGTTGACTACGGTGCCATCGGAGTCGGCGGGCTCAAGATGAAAATCCACCGCCGTGCCATCCAGAAACTCTTCGAACAAAACGACGCCTTCTTCGACGCTGAAGAAATCTTCGCCATCGGCCAAGAACTCGAAGCCGCACGCTAGTCTCTCGTAATCCATTGTGGGAGTTAGCTACCGGTTCTAATCGGCGGCTTCATCGCTAGCCGCCGATTCTTTAGTTCGAAGTCCCGCATTCATGTGGAATCTCCCGCATACACATCCTGTTTACTCGTGCAACGCTGCCTCTCACGTCTCACCATTATCCACTAGAGCCCATGCTTACAAGACAGACCACCACAAAGCACCCGAAGAGCACGAAGTAAAAGAGGGCCAAACGAGAGGGACAAACGTCATGTTCTTCGCGTCCTGCGTGGTCCCTTTCTTCAACACTACAACGGCTTCGTCATGCAACCCGTGTTCCAAAGTGTTACGCAGCAGTCAGTTTCAAAAGTCGCAAGCACTATGCAGCGAGGCTTCTGTGCGAGAGGCCTATTATTGGGCGATTGCGTGCGGAGCTATGCTCCAGACTTGGAACCTAGTCCACGACCTTCACGCGATAGCTGGATGCGAAGGTCGGAACCGCACAATCCGACAATCCAACCACAGAAAAAAGGCGTTTTGAGCTTTCCTCAGGGCAGGAGCCTACTTGGGACTCACAAAATGTTGATCGCTCGATATTGTGAAACAGACCGCATCAGTCCTTTAAAGGGATGCGAAATGCTTGCCATCCAAGCTATCTGCCGACGTGCCCTGACAGTTTTTATCTCAACAGCTGCATTCGGTTTGCCTCAGGCTTGCGGGCAAACGGGAGATGAAGGTCTGCTCAATTCAGATCCTGCCGCTGCGGCAGCGAAACAAGCAGAGCTCATGAAGGAGGTCCGCCAAGTCACCATCGAAGGCAAGCGTTCTGGAGAGGGATATTTTTCGGCAGACTGCTCGCAAATGGTATTCCAGAGCGAACGCGAGCCCGGCAAATCCCCTCT
>PKCQ01000479.1 GCA_002862265.1 Planctomycetaceae bacterium
TTGGGAGCTTACTGAATTTCTACATGACTGGTCATGTTGCAACGCACCTAGGACAGCTCAGCACCTGGCGGCGCATGGAAAACATGCAACCTGCCTAGAGCACGCAACAAAGCCACGCCCGCTATTTGAGCGAGCCCAAGCGCATCGGGGAGTCGATGATTTCTGGGAGGTTCAGAGCCTGAGTGAAGGGCGGGGAAACTCAGGATGAAGATTCCGATTCGATCCGCGCCCCTATTGCGAGTAGGACCAATGCAGACTTAGAGAGGATATGCGGTGATCACATTTTTGTCTTCGAGAACGAGTTTGATCTTGAAGGCAGCCGGATTGCCATCGCGCTTGCCCACACTTCCACCGACATATCCAACCTGTTTGTCGAAGTTGGCTTCGTAAACGGTGCGGTTCCCCTGGGGTAAGATCTTTGCCCCGCTCTTTCCGGACTCAGCACGCTGGTAGGTTTCGTCGAGCCAACGGAGGACTTGCTCCATATCTCCATCAAAAACTCCGTGAGGCCCTCGACGATCAGGAATATCCTTCAAGTGTCGTGCGACGTGCTCGAGTCGGTGTTCCAAGCTACCACGACTGACGTATAACAGACCGGCGGGCGATTGGTAGCTTTCGCCACCTAGTGACTTGAGCACTCCATAAAGCAAATTCTTACCAGAGGGCGGACCACGCTCGCTTTGGCTAGTCTTGCCAAGCTCTGTTCTCTTTGGTGGAATCGACTCAGCTTTCGAAGTCGGACTACCATACCCGTGCAAGTCGGAATCGGGGTGTCTCACGAGATCGGTAAAGCCTTCCGAATCCTCCTGGCCTTCTTCGCCTGCCTGCTCTCCAGCCTCCTGCCCTGCTTCGCCTGCCAGTCCTGGCAAAGTTGGCAGGTCTAGGCCAAAGCGTGTTTTCAAATAGGGCTGTATCAGTGCGTAACCAATCAGCATGATTAGCAAGCCGACGGCCATTCGGGTCAACATCTGCTTATGAGTTCGCTGCGAGGGATTTCTGCTCATAAGATTGTTCTAAGAAAACGAAACTGAAAAGTTATGCCACTTGGCTACTCAACAATCGCTACTTCCCCACCCCCAATCGTCCCGATCTGCGAGTAAACGCGTGCATCTATGTTTTCCGATAAAAACTGCACATGCCCATCAGCGAAGACAAACTGACAGCCGCCGGTGTGGAGACTGGAAAAGCAAATCTCTTTTGCATCGATCCAAATTTCCTCAAACACGGCATTCATAGGGACGCCGGTTGAGCCTATAGCCTCGGAAACTTCGCGCATGCCAGTTGGCCACTGTGCGACCCCATCGCTTCCAATGTACCAATGATCGACGACTTGATTCACCACTGCATCGAGATCCGGCCCCTGCACTTCAAATCGAAATAACGCTTCGCCAATTGCGAGAGAATTAGACGTACCGTCGGTGATACTCGCCATACACGTTTCGCTGTTCACGTACATCAAGCCATTGCGTAAGGGCAAACCAAGATGATCGGGTACGTCGCCGGACTCTCGCGTATCGGTTCCGCTACCGACACAAATATAGTTACAAGGCACTCGACCAGTCACGCCCTGAGCATTCAATTGCTCCCGAGCATTCGCACTGGGGCAGCGATAAACCGATAGTAGAGTCGCGCAGGCTTGGCTATTCGCCGGATTGGAATCACTCCACTCAGCAGAGAAATCGAGGCTATTGAACAGATTGCGTTGCTCGAGATGCGGCAACAGGCTGCCCGTCCAAAAGGTATGATTCGGGTCAATGATTCCTGACGGAAACGATCGCATGACGCCATGATAGTTGTGCAAAGCGATTCCCATCTGGTGCAAGTTATTGGAGCACTGCACTCGTCTTGCTGCTTCGCGAGCGGCTTGAACCGCTGGCAGAAGTAATGCGATGAGAATAGCGATTATCGCAATCACAACTAGCAACTCAACTAGCGTGAATGCACCACGATTGTGTGATGAACGCATGGATTGTGCCTAGCAAACCCCAGACGATTGGCTCGAACTACTCGCTTCCACGTCGCAATGCGGAAGGAGACGTAATTAAGTTACCAGTCCGGAAGAGATTGGCAACCAATTTGGTCATCCGCGCGTAGATTGGGGTGATGCGATACGGCCAAAACAACTCGCCTGCTCCGCCTGGAAAGCCCATGGCAAGAGCCTGCGATACTTTAGTTGATGGCCAACAACAGTCGGCTCGGTGCTTCCAGCAGGGCGATCACATGATTCAAGAAACGAGCAGCTGTGGCGCCGTCGACCAACCGGTGATCGTAAGAGAGACTGAGAGGCATCATCTGTCGAGCTTGGATGGAATCGTCTTCCATTACAACCGGCAACTTACGAGTGCGTCCCACAAGCAAAATGGCTACCTCAGGCACGTTGACAATCGGTGTACTGTACGTACCACCAATCGCCCCCAAATTGCTGATTGTAAAAGTACCACCACGTAGTTCGTCGACGCCAAAGTTGTTGTTACGAACTCGTGTTGCCAAGTCTGCAAGGCCCTTGGCGATCTCTGGAATGCCCAGCGAATCGACATGACGAAGGTTCGGAACGACCAAACCGCGCTCACTATCGATCGCGATGCCCATATTCACATAGTCGCGATAGGTAACTTGATCGTTATCCATATCGATGACCGCGTTCATAGCCGGATGCAGACGCAGAGCCGTTGCAACCGCCTTAATCAAGAATGGCATCGTGGTGAGTTTGATACCTTGAGCCGCGTAATCGTCCTTGCTCGAACGCCGGAATGTTTCCAGATCGGTGACATCAGCATCATCAAAGTTGGTGACACGCGGTACGATCGACCAAGAAGCGTGCATTTGATTTGCAATGGTCTTGCGAATCTTACTCAATCGCTCAACGCGAACCGGACCATACTCGTCTTGGCCTGGATCGCCAGGAAGTGTCATCGGTGTGTTGCCACCTACCGGCGATGGAACAGGAACGTTTGCTGGAGTCAGAACAGTTGTAGATGCTGCTGTGGCAGGAACGCTCGGTGCTGCAGGTTTGGCGCTCGATGCACGAACGGCGGCCAGGACATCCTCTCGGGTGATGCGACCGCCCTCCGCAGTCCCGGTCACTTTACTTAAGTCAACGCCCACCTCACGAGCAAAACGCTTTACCGAAGGACCAGCGGGAATAGGATCATCGCTGCTAGAAGAAGTCGGAGCTGTCGCAACTGGCGCCGGAGCCTCAGGGACGACTGGTGCTGGAGCCGCAGGGACGACTGGTGCTGGAGCCGC
>PKCQ01000715.1 GCA_002862265.1 Planctomycetaceae bacterium
CAAGAGTACGGACGGGCCTGTGCATGTCAATTGGATGTTTCACGAGCCTTTCACCATCGATGGCGCATGGGAAGAAGGAGAAGCTGCGGAGCAAGAGAAGCCCCGCTTTCCAGTAGGTGAGTGGCCGGAAAGGCACGAAGTCACATCTGCAGATCGCGAAAGACAAATTGAAATTCAGGGTAACACGGTCATCGCATTGGGTAACTGTAAGCCGCCGGAGTCGCGGGAAGCGCAAAGACTCGCGAAGCATCTAAATTGTCCACTGCTAGGCGATGTGACAAGCGGTATTTCGGCTTGTGGGTTTGAGTTGCCAACAGAGTTCGAATTGCCCCAACCTGATACGGTTTTACATCTTGGCGATCGAATCACCTCAAAGTCTTGGATTGCATGGACCAAGGAAGCTGCAAGTTCTGGGACGAAGTTTGTGCATGTCACACCAACGGGACAGGTCGTCAATCCAGCAAGCATCGAGTTGACACGACATCGGTTTCCCTTCACGGAGCTCGACTCAAGAATCGAAGCTGCGGCAACTTCCGATGCGTTTTCGAGCAAATGGGAAGAGGCAAACGCGAAACGAATAGCGGCCATCGAATCGGTACTCGCCGCATCGAAATCACTGAGCGAGCCAGCCGTAGCCTATTTTCTCAGTGAGCACTGTCCGCCAAGCGAAGGGTTGTTCATTGGAAACAGCATGCCCATTCGCGATATGGACCGCTATGGATTGGCAGGAACGGTGGAAGTGAGGAATGTAGCGGCGAATCGCGGCGCGAGTGGAATTGACGGACTACTCGCAACCGCAACAGGTTACGCCCTGGGCCTCAAGAGTCGGACCACAGTTCTGCTGGGTGATCTTTCCGCGCTGCACGACTTGAATTCGCTCGGTCTCATCGCCTCGTCTCCTTGGCCGATGATTGTCTTAGTCGTCAACAACCAAGGCGGGCACATCTTCGACATTCTGCCGATAAAACAGTCAAAGCACTTCGAACAATTCTTTGCCACACCTCACAATTATCGGTTCGGTGGTGTGGCAGAAACTTTTGGCATCGAATACCAAAGAATTACTGACATGCAAGACTTGAAGGAGGCCTTCGGGACGGCCATCATAAGAAGTCAGTCCGTTGTGCTGGAGCTTGCTACAGATCGTCAACAAAACTTGCAAACACGGCAAGCAATTGGGAAGGCGATTAAAAAGTGTCGCGAGTAAAACTAGTTTTCATACACGGTTTTATGGGGCATGCGTCCGACTGGGAGGAAGTGAGAGGCATGCTTAGGCAGGTAGGATACGATTCCCATGCCGCCGAACTATGCCCTGCTGAGGATTGGCAAGAGAGCTTGCAACTTTTGGCGCATTCCATTCCATCGGAGTCGATTCTCGTGGGCTATTCGATGGGGGCACGCTTAGCTTTGGGCCTCTCCCTGGATTTCGCCGAACGATTCGCAGGGCTCGTATTCATCTCAGGCAATCCGGGGCTGGAGACGCCTGAAGCATGTAAGGCACGTTGGCTTGCTGACCAACGCGTTGCCAATCGGCTCGAAACAGAATGTATCGAACAATTCTTAGAGTCCTGGTATCGCCAGAGTGTCTTCGCTGGCGTACCGAGCGAAGTGTTGCAAGCAGAAATCCAGCGGAAGCAAAAATTCGAACGGGCAAGTTGGCCGCAGATTCTTCGAACCAATTCCGTTTCGCGACAACCCAACTACTGGGAGCGTCTGCGCGAGCTGAAACTTCCGACCTTGTCCATCGCTGGCGAGCGAGATGAAAAGTACCGCGCAATTGCGAAGCGCGTGGAGCATGAGCTGCATGTTTCGCAGTGCAAGATCATCCCAGAATGCGGGCACATCGTCCATCGAGAGCAACCGCAAGCGTTAGTGTCGGCCATTGAAGGATTCGTCGAGCAGTTGGCATAGGGAATCGGCCACTTGTAGCTCTTTCCAACTTCCGTCTGAGACCCCACGAAGCATAAAAGTAAATCCGATAGAATAACGCACTGTACAAGCAAGACGCGCAAGCGAGTGAGTTCAATTCGCCGTCGTTTTCCTAGCTATGCCCCGATACGACTGTATTCATCGACAGATGCTTTGATTTTCCGGTTTTTGACCTCATTCGCTATGAGCAATAGGCTTGCGAAAGAGTAAATTCGCTACCGCTCCCAAAGGTAACAAGTCCCATTTCTACTTCAGAACAAGTTTCAGAGATCTTCGATGCCACTCGATGGGAGGCAGTCGAGTCGCTCCGCTTTACGGACATTACTTATCACCGAGCGCGAGAAGTTGGCGCTGTTCGCATTGCTTTCAATCGCCCTGAAGTTCGCAACGCGTTTCGCCCCCAGACGGTGGACGAGCTCTACACGGCGCTCAATCACGCGCGGCAAACAAGTGATGTTGGTGCGGTGATTTTGACAGGCAACGGTCCTTCACCCAAAGATGGTGGTTGGGCATTTTGCTCTGGAGGTGACCAACGAGTGCGCGGCAAAGACGGCTATCAATATTCCGATGGAGGCGATTCTCAGGCAATCGATAAGAGCCGCGGCGGTCGCTTGCACATTCTGGAATGCCAACAGCTGATTCGGATGATGCCCAAAGTAGTCATCTGTGCCGTTCCAGGTTGGGCCGTCGGAGGAGGGCACAGTCTCCATGTCGTTTGCGATCTAACCATTGCATCCAGGGAACACGCAAAGTTCAAGCAAACGGATACGGATGTGGCCAGTTTTGATGGCGGCTTTGGCTCGGCCTACTTAGCCAAGCAAGTTGGTCAAAAGATCGCGCGAGAGATTTTCTTTTTAGGACGCACCTATTCTGCAGACGAAGCAATGCGGCAAGGTGCGGTAAACTCTGTCGTGAGACACGAGCAACTGGAGTCCGAGGCCTTGGCCTGGGCTGCTGAGATCTGCGCAAAGAGTCCTACCGCCCAACGCATGGTCAAGTACGCGTTCAACTTGACCGATGACGGACTCGTCGGCCAGCAATTGTTCGCCGGTGAAGCGACACGGCTCGCGTACGGAACAGAGGAAGCCAAAGAAGGGCGAGATGCGTTCCTGGAGAAGCGTCCACCAGATTGGTCCGATTATCCTTATCATTACTAGTTGCATCGCAAAGGGTTTCGAGGCACCTAGATATTCCTCGTTGTGTATCAGTTAAGCAATGATCTCTGATTGGATATTGGCAGCGCGCCCTAAGACACTCCTCGCCGCACTTTCGCCGGTTTCGATTGGAGCAGCACTGGCACTGCTGCCGC
>PKCQ01000268.1 GCA_002862265.1 Planctomycetaceae bacterium
AGAAGAGGAAGAAGAGCGTAGGCCTAGGCGAGGCGGCGGTGTGTTTGAGGAAGAGCCGGTGTTCGTGCTGAGCATCGGTGAAAAACTTCGTCGGCTGTTCAACTACGACTTTCCCAAGGTGCATGATGTCCGTACAACGGCAGTTCATGTCGCTGGCGAGGTGCTGGAATTTGAAGGTGACTTCAACAAGTACATCATCGCGAAGAAGTTGCAGAAGCAGGAAGGAATCGTTTTTCGTCACCTGCTGCGGTTGATTCTGCTCCTCGATGAGATGGCATCCATACCTCCGCCAGAGTGTCCTGAAGAAGAGTGGGAGGATCGCATCGATCTACAGATCCAGCAACTGACCGAATGTTGCCGGCAGGTCGACCCAGAAAGTACCGATGAAGCCTTGGAGCAAGGGCGAGGCGGTGATGAACTCACGAAGAACCTTGCCGATATGCGGAAGCGGTAGTTGATTTCGACTGCGATAGAAACCTCTGTCAGGTCGTTTGGAGAAGGAATTCTGGTGAATCCCACTACGGATTCGATTTCGACGTGGGTGATGCCAGCCACTTCGTCGAAGTGCCCGATCTTCAGCAACTGCCCCTTTGCGTCCGACATCTCGGCGACAAAAGCAGGATTACACACCACAAGCGGCGCTCCGACAGAAACGCTTAGCGGAGCAAGGCAGGAAGTGGTTCATCCCAGAGCTACGAACCAAGGCATGGTTCCAGCCGCGGTCTTGAGTAGACGTCTGCGAGCTGCCGCTGAGAGTTCTTTTTCGGCCTTGTATTGCTTGATTACATCCGTTTGTTCCATCTCGTTGGTCAGGCTCAGCATGTCGTCACAGGTGCAGCCATCTGGACGAATCTTGCGATGCAAGCGTGCAGCTCGTAGAGCTGTCTTTCGCCGCTTAAATTCCAGCTTGGCATGGTAAGCCTCCTGCCTGTGAGCAATTGCCATTCTCGTCAATGCACGCGGAACTGCTGGCACTACTCTTTAATGCCTCTTGCCGGGCGATCTGCGGTCTGATGGACAGGTAGTTGCGTCGGAATTCGGATAATACGTCCGACTTGATCTTTTCAATCGCTTCAACAATGTCCGCGTGTTGAGTGAAAATGAGTTTGTCTTCGACTTCGACGCAAAGTGGTTTCAAGTAATAGACTTTGACGCCAGGTTGTCTTCCCTTTCCGTCAAGGTATTCTGCGAGACGAGTTTGCACTAAAGGCAGGAACCAGATCTTCAATTTCGTCGAAGCGATCTCTATCGAGCACCGTCATGTAGACCTTGCCTTTGGGCAGCCGAATCGATGCTTGGTGTAAGTCAAACAGTCGCACCTGCGTGAACTTCTCTCGATGCTCCTCAACGATTGCATTCCAGCAGGCTTGTTTCGAGGACAAGCAGCCGAATCTACCGAGCATGGAATCAGCCAGTGGGCTAACATCCGAACGGCTCAAGATCCTGTTCGAAGCTAAATGGCCGTTGCCAAAGATCGATATTTGAGGGACGGACCTGGCTGTGGGAGACGCTCTGAGATGCGGCAGGATTGTGCTTGAGATGTTGTGGAAGCTGCATTTCTGCTGGCATGCTCGACTCCTAATGAATCAGCAGGGATGGAAATTCGGCTCCAAAGCAACGTCAGCATTGCTGATGAGTGCTAGCGTTTATTCTCGCGGGGTGGGCTTCAAAGAAGGCCGTTGGAGTTGGCCCGAAGTTGGGGCTGACCGAATTCTAAGGGCGTCCAAGTGCGAATCGTTCCAGATTCTCGTGGTAGTGTTGCTCGCGCGGGTTGATCCGAATGCACTCTTCCATCGCCGCAATAGCTGCATCGATGCGTCCGCTTCGGTAATGCACTTCGGCTAGGGTATCGAGGTAAGTCGCGGATCCTTGGGCGATCGAAACTGCCTTCTGGGCTAGCTCCAACGCTTCTTTAAGGTTTTGGTCGCAGCGAGCGTACATCCAAGCAAGATTATTAAGGGTCATCGCGTCGTTGGGCCATTGCTTCAGCTGCTCCTTCATCGTTCGTTCATAGGAAAGAAACAGCTCCTCAGCAGACTGGGTTCGGTGAGCCGCAATTAGTCTTGGATAGCACACCACAACCATTTCAATATCTTGTGGTTGAATTCTCTGGCCAATCTTGATGTGCTGCTCAGCAGCGGCGAAGTCTCGGTTCTCGATGCAACTGGATGCTCGGTAGATTCTTTCGTTCTTGGCTGCGTACCGCAGAGAGTACATTCCCCGTCGTGCACGTTGGTACTCTAGGGCTGGCGCCTGAGGTTTCAAACATTCGATAATACCAGCTCGTAATGCGTCCGCACCAGCAAGGTAATCTTCCTGTTCTTCTCTGACTCTGGCAATCTCAGATGCGGCCCAATAAAAGTCGATGCTGGACGTTTCTGCATGCTGGAAACCGATATTGAAGTACGCCGCCGCAGCTTCATATTCGCCTGCATCGATCAGTGCCATGGCTGGTTGCCAATAGAGCATACCTTGGTAGTAACGGTTTACCTTGGGAGGGCTCATCTGTCGCATTTGATCGAGCTGTACCGCATCGTTGAAACGCCCCGCAAGCAGTAGTGCTTTCGACTCTTGCATGAGTAACGTTTGGTCCACATTGATGCCGGTACTGGCTCGAATATCCTTCAGAATAGAGGCAGCTCGTTCTGCTTTCCCCTGTTCCATCAGGATTTCAGCTGCGACCACACGCTGCAATGGAAATTCACGTCCCATGCCAGGGACTTGCATCAAGGCAAGCTCCAATGCCAAATCGGGGAATCCGCAGCCTTTGGCAAGTTTTGCCAACTCTTGGAGCGGCACAGATATTTGTTCTTGTCGTCGTGCTTTCTCGACGAGGATCTCTGAGATCTCTCGCAGCCATTTTTCTACAGCAACGCCCTGCGACTCGAAGTAACGAGTGTCCCAGGCGTAAAGTTTTTCCAATGTCCGCATCGGGGGAGGCGTGTTGTAGATATCGTTGTCAAACTTGGGCAGGTTCTTGACGAGCACTGGTGCCAAGCTTCCAAACTCAGGAAAGAAAGATTGCAAGATCTCGCTGCGGGTCCGGCTAGTCGCTCCCAGAAAGTGCTTCTCGATGATTGGCAATGCTACACGCCGCGGGTCAGCTCGACTAAGCCACGGAAGGATTGCTCGCCAAACTTCCATGTTGGTTTTTGCCGCTTCACAGAGGATTTCCAGGTAGCGTTCCGCCTCTGCCTGAAATCCCAAGCCAACGAGCAGGCTGCAGCAG
>PKCQ01000684.1 GCA_002862265.1 Planctomycetaceae bacterium
ACGTTTCATTGGGAAGTGTACCCGACTGATGGCTTCGTTGGAGGCCCAGATGCCTACAGCTCCAGCTCGTGTACCACGTCGAGCGTCCTTGCGAGATTGGTATTGCGTGGCAGGAAAATCGCAGATCCCTGCCAGCGTCTCGCCGACATAACGGATCTCGTAAGGCTGTACACCGCTCTTGCCAGCCAACAGATTTTGGCGGAGATCTTCGATGCTGTTTCCGGCGGGACTGGTCAAGCCTACTGCCGTCAGCACTATGCGCTGCTCGTCTGGCAGCGTGGCAGCATTGTCACTAGCAATCATCTAAAGCAGAACTCGTCTTTAAGCACCGAGGCGGGGACAATCATCCTAACCCGTGAATTCCTGCAAAAACAAAGCGAGGATCGTTTGGCCTCACTCGTATCCGCACTTAAAAATTACCGCTTCAGGTCCAGATCAGCAAGGGCCTGGACCGCGGCTTCAGGGCCAGATTTTCAACGATTCCTAGAGAAAACAAGGGAAAAGTACTCTGGATCGCTTACTCAATCACTCCGGAATAAGACTTGAACCTTCCAACACACATCCTCCAGATGAATTTGCTTTTGTGAAGTCTCAGATGTTAAGATAAAATGCGGGTCTCTGCCTTGTCTACCGCCTTTCCGATGATTCCCAAACCATCCGAGTGGGACCAATTCCGTGTCTGACATGACGGCGTTTCTCCCGTTCTAAAGGGAGATACCCCTTTTTTTTCTCACAAACTAGCGCGCGATTGCGGGGAGTGAAGAATGCTTGTTGCAAAGCGGATCGATAGAGTTCGATTTTCCATCCTCGTGATTGCTGCAGCCGTTCTGACAGGCCAAGCCACCATACTCACTGCCAGCGACAAGAAGGTGACTTCATCCAGAGTGAAGAGCAGTTCGAAGGACGCCTGGGAAACACCTGAGGAAATGCCCCAATGGCTGAGTGACTCACTGAGTCAGGTTTCTCGCGTCGACAAGTATCGCTCGACATTGAGCAAGTCGATTGAGGTAGAGTACAAGTCGGCCAGCCCTGTCAAAGTAATCAAGGAGCTGCAAGAAACCCTCGAAACCCCATCCACGATCGCTCTCTCAGAGCTAGACTTGCTCGGCATGGATCATGACACACCTGTTTCGATCAATGTAGGCAAAATGCATGTTGGCGAGATACTCGACCTGCTGTTGGAACGGCTCACGCTAACTTATGTCGTTCGCTCGACAGGGGTGAGCATTACTAGCGAGCAAGCAATGAACTCTGCTCCGACCACTCGCTTCTTCGAGATGAGCAGGGCCATCGACTCGCAAAAGGATGTCAAAGATTTGGTCAACTTGGTTCCGCTCACAGTTAAACCAGATAGCTGGGTCAGCAACGGTGGAGTAAACACAGCAATCCCGCTTGGGTCCGTGCTGGTCGTGAGTGCTCCGAGCTCGACTCAACGCAAGATAAAAACCACTCGCCAACATGGCAAAGCTGAATCAACTTCGGCAAAAGAAGAAGTCATTGGAAGAACTTTCCACCTTGGATTAATGCAAGATTGATGTCAAAAGCCTTTGCCGACTTCCGCCACAGATTAAAGCTCGTCCGATAAACAGATGATCGAAATGAAACGCATCGAAAAAAACAATACCACGCTCGTGCTTGGGCTCGTTTTGATTGCAGTCTCTGCCTCACCAGCTCACGCTGATGTTTTTTACTTCAAGGACGGGCGCGTCATCTCCGGACAAGTCACGACGGAGCATGAGAAAGAATTCGAAGGCGTCAAAACCACGTTCTGGAATGTGCAGCTTGACAGTGGCAACTTGATGCAAATCAGTGAGCGAGAATTGACGGGGCGCAACGGCCATGACTTCCTCTCCGACGCGGAGAAGGAATACACGGAGAAGATTCAGTCGATCAAACTGGAAACAGCCGAAGACCACTGCTTGGTCGCTCACTGGTGCGCTAGCAAGGGCCTATCAGCGCTTCGCAAAGCTCACTATCTGCAAGCACTAGATATCGATCCGGACTACAAGAAAGCCCGTTCCGGTGCAGGTTTCGAACGCGATCGCAACGGCGACTGGAAGCTGAAGGATGAAGTCCGCGGCAAGGAGATGGGTAAAGTCCGGATGGGAAACATCTTTGTCTTTCCTGAAGACATCGCGATTCGCCGCAAGCAAGAAAAGCAAGATGCGGAAATGGCACCGATCAAGAAGAAGATGAACACGCTTCATTCTGCAGTAGCCTTTGGTCGCAGCGAACAAAGGCGAAACGAAGCGATCGCGAAATTGCGTCAAATCCGAGATCCGCGCGAAGCTAACTTGCTAGCGAGTTACATGTTGGACAAGCGGCGAAAGACGCCTGCCAACGTGCGCCTGCTGTACATCAGCATTCTCTCGCGTTTTGCCAATTCAATTCCTGCTCTGACAAACGCCAGCCTTAACGATGAAGACCAAGGTGTACGCTCGGCCGCACGCGATGGCTTGCGAGCACTCAATGCACGGGGCTCGGTGCCAACCTACTTGGGTTACTTGAGCAGCCCAAATAACGCAACCGTGAACCGAGCGGCTCGTGGAATTGGATTGTTCAATCCCAAAGAAGCAGTGCTTCCGCTGATCGAAGCACTTGTTACGACCCACAAGCAAAAGCAGGGTGGTGGCAACACGAATTACAACGTGCAAGGAGGAATGCAGTTTGGCTCGAAAGAAAAAGTGGTCGACGTGAAGATGAATAACGCGGCTGTTCTTGAAACATTGACCGCGATCACCAGCCAACGTTTCGACTACAACAAAGATAGCTGGTACGCCTGGTATGCGAGCCAAAACGCACCACCAGTCGGCGACACTCGTCGTGATCCCTAGTGCAACTAAAACCTGCTACCTCCCCTTTTACTCTGCGAGGTTCACGATGCCCTCGAACCGTCACAGCTCTGGTTGTCTTTTGTTTCTACTTGGTGCTCTAGCGCTGAGTAGTGTTTCGCAGGCAGATGCCCTCTAATTGAAGGACGGTGGCGTCATTCCGGGTAAGGTCTCGGAATCGGCCAAGAAGACTGTCGATGGAGTCCAAACTACTTTTTGGCACTTCGCACTCGAAGATGGGACCGCAATTCAAATCAGTGAACGCGAGTTGGCCAGCCCTAAGAAGTCTGACGAACTCACTGCTGAAGGGAAGGCATACGAGCAGAGATGCTTCAATAGTCGCTGACTTGCTGCTGGTACACCTCGTGGGTCTCGTCGCCAGCAGAAAGGACG
>PKCQ01000411.1 GCA_002862265.1 Planctomycetaceae bacterium
TCCGGGAATGTTCCGGATTTTGTCGGCCTGGCTTGGCTGTTGTTTGTCCAAGAGTCGGTGGTGGAGCCCGAGGTAAAGCGAGGAATTCCAGCGATATCCGAAGAGCCTGGTTCAACCGCAAGCCTACAGGACGCCAGTGGTGCACCGACCGAAGCTTGGCTGCCTAAGGCATTGCTTGCACCGGTGCTTTTTCTGCCATTGCTCGAGCGCGTGAGTTGGTGGGATCACTGGCCAAGTTGGGCTTTGTACGCGCCGCACAGTTCACGCGTCGTCGTAGAAGTCGCTGCCTCGGCCAAGGAGCGTCTGCCGCAGGAGCTGCAAGACTTGATGCAGGAGGAAGATCAACTCACGCAGATCTGGATTCGCGTCCCAATTGATAAATGGTCAATCGAGCAGCTTGGTGTTCCCATCTATCCCCAAGCCCGTTTTCAGGCTGGTATCGCACTCAACTTGGCCAAACGCGTCGACTCTCCCTTCGAAGTACGAGCAACCGTGCTCGGACCCGCTGCAAGATTGGATGGAAAACGATCTCGCCGAGAGTACAAAGGCACGAAGGAGATCGAACGCATCCGTGAGCCGTTTTTATGGTCGATCGCTAGCCGTTCCATTCCGAAAGCAGAGCAGGTGCAAGATGAGTGATGGGTTGCACCGACGCTTGGCCACGCTCGAGGATACCAAGGCTTTCGCAGTACAACTTGCCAAGGCGATCGATGCGGAAATCGATTCGACTTCTACGGCTATCACCGTGGCTTTTACCGGAACATTGGGCACCGGCAAGACGCAGGCTATTCGATTTATGGCCGAGGCTTGGGGCATACCAACGGAGGAAGTGACCAGTCCAACCTACGTACTTCTCCAGCGTTATTCAGCTCGACGCCCTGTCTATCACTTCGACTATTACCGGCTCAGCAACATTGACGAAGTTTGGGATCTCGGCATTGATGAGCTCTTCGAGCAACCGAATATCGTATTGATCGAGTGGGCCGAGCGTTTTCCTGAGAGCTTGCCCGAAGATTATCTTCAAGTGACGCTTGAACCCGCATCGAACGGCCAACGTTCGCTTAAGTTGGAGTCAAACGGCACTCACTCTGAGAAGGTGTCTCGGCGAGTCGAGAAATAGTCCCGCGAGGCACAAGATTGGCTAACGTAACCCGAAGCTTAAGCGAGACTTCCCTATGCCCGTCCCTTTTGCTTCCGCTTACATAACCTTGCTGGAGCCCAGGCCTTAGTCACTTGATATGCGACTGATTCACACAATTACGCATTGTGCTTGTATTTGTTCAGTCGCCAAGAGAGGATTCCTCTGACTGTTTTCTTGGATATCTCCAATTTCACTCAATGATACCGAAGTGGGCATGGATCGCTCCAAGACATGGTAAAGCAACTCTTCTTTGCTTCCGGCAGTATCAAGCTTCTCCATGGTCGTATCGATGTTTAAAAAATGGCGCTGCTCACACGCACCACATCGCCGACATTTGTGTCGTCTGGCGCGCATGGTTGGAATCGTAAGGTGACGCACTGTCCAGCGTTGGAACACTTTTTCAACTTTTCGACAGATTCACAAGGTTAGACGTTGTTCGTGCAGTGGTCGCAGTGCCAGGTCTTTGCGTCCGATGTGGCGGATAGTTTCGCAATATGTTGTGGTATTCGCACTGGTGCAGCCATCTGTGTTAGGATCTGCGGGGATCATTACGGATGCTCCGACCACTCCCGACAGATCTTCATCCTCGGAATCGAGTCGCCGAGTCTTGCCTTGAAATTCGAATTCGATTTGATGCGAAATACTTTTGCCTTCTACGATGGTCAATCCAGGTGTTTTTGACCGCGTCCTAGCAGACGCCTCCATAAGTACTCGTTGCAGTACGCTGCGAACGGGCAGACGCAGCCAATTACGATTGCTACAGCGTTACCAAAATGTTGCATTGGATATTGCGTCTCCACAAAGTTACTTTGTGGCAACCAGAAACGCACAGTGTGATTCTAATCCGATAAAACTCTTGACTGAGCCAATGGGCAAAGTGCCCGAAGCTGAGCATGTTCCTTTGCGGTCAGACATTCGAGGGGGACTCTGCTGCGAGGCCTCATCTAGGAATGCCCAATTTCTCCAGCCCCAATTCTGCAATTCTTGTTGGTGATTTAGGGCTTATCGGAGATCATACAAGTCTCAGGCAAGCAATGACGATACTTCTGCTAGGAGCAGCTGCAGCATTGCTGGTATTTCCCGCTGCTCCAGCAACCAGACATACCCCGAAGGAATCCCATGAGCGAGAAAAATTATTCCAAGTACCAGCAAAATATCATTCGTCGATACTACGAGAATGCCGACAATATCGGGCTGCAGCGCGCTCAAGAGCTGGTAACCGAGTTGTACTTGGCCGAGGGAAAAAAGCGTCAAAAGGTTTGGGACTCATTGGCCAAGAGCCTTTCCAAAGCCGGTGTGCCTCAGAAAACTATCGATCACCTCCGCGCCCAAGACGATCCTGCTTTAGTCGCAGAATTGCTAACTAAAAAAGTCTAGCTCAGGAGGCCTCAACTTTGCCGTCTCCACAACGTCCCCGATTACCTTCTGCCGATACTCGTTACGACTGGATTATCACCGACGACGGTAGTCGAACTCTGGAAGATAACCAACTCGGCGAAACCTATCACAGCGGGTGCGGAGCTCTCGCTGAATCCTGGTGCGTCTATCTGATCAATAGCGGCGTGGCCGAGCGATTGATTTCTCGTGAGCCCACTCGCGTTCTGGAGTACGGCTTCGGTACTGGCACTGCATTTTTCTTGACTGCGGCTTTTGCAAAGGTCGCTGGATGTCCGTTGAGCTATACTTCGCTCGAAAATAATTTATTGCCATCGGACCTCTTAGCCGACTTGCCACTGGCAGCAAGCTTTCTGGGGGCCGTTGATACGCTACCCTTAGCCAGCACTCCTGCGGACGATCAAGACGCCTTTCTGCGAAGGCTTGCCTTTGGAGCCTGCCTTTCCCCCAGTGGGGTAACCAATCACCGACCAAAACTCAGCTTTTGTGTGGCCTTTCTTCCCGCAAGCTTCGCAGCGATCATCACGACCAATGTAATCGCGTCTATCTGCGCATTGGCTGAGCGCCATTAATGGTATAGCGATCGATGGGGAATAGTAAGCATGTGGCACTTTCTGGCCTGATGACACCACTTCTCTTTTGAGGCATTTGTTTAGTGGCTTCCGCCATGCCGACCCCGACA
>PKCQ01000281.1 GCA_002862265.1 Planctomycetaceae bacterium
GCGCCAGCCGCCACCGCCGCCATTCGTTGACATGAAACGCCTGGAGGGTAGCGGCGCGACCGCACTTCGCGCTGCAATGGTGCTCTCGCCAGGCACGCCGCTCACGGACGAGCAGCAGCTGATGGCGGTGCTACGTACAGGGCTGAAAGATCATTCGAAGGCCGCAGTCCCTCTCGAGGCGTTGACGGAAGCACAGTCACTTGGCTTTGCAGAAGCTGACCCGACGATGGACGTCGATGGTACTGACTCAGCGCAGAAACTAGCCATCCTTTCTCATCTCGCCTTTGGGGCCCGCATACGCTGGGAAGACATTCCCAGAGTTGGAATTGATACGCTCGACATACGTGACATCGAGTACGCGAAGGAGCTCGGGTATCGAATCAAGTTGATCGCTAACGCGCGGCTGGCGGAAGAAGGCTTAGAGCTGAGTGTTGGACCGACCCTGATTCGTACTGGCCAACCCCTGGCGGAAGTTCGCGCCAATTACAACGCCATTAACGTAGTGGGCGACGCGGTCGGTGACGTTTTCTTTCACGGTCAAGGTGCCGGCCAAATGCCAACGGCCTCGGCCGTCGTTGCCGACATGATTGACACTGCTGTTGGTCGACAGCCGATCACATTTCAAACGCTCGAGCTGTGGAGCCGTCGCGAGTCTCGCGTGACTCTGAGACCGAACGATGAGCTGCCTGGCCGGTTCTACATGCGTTTCCACGTCGAAGATGTTCCTGGCGTGATGGCCCAAGTCACATCGATCTTGGGCGAAGAAGAGCTATCTATTGCTTCGGTGATTCAGCACGAAGCAGATCCAAATGAGCCACTAGCCAAGGTGCAGCTTGTGATCATGACTCACGAAGCTCCTGAGGCCGCCGCGAGTCGAGCCGCACAGAAAATTTCAGACCTACCCATCGTCAGCGGCAATAGTGTTCGCATGCGAGTGATGGAGTAAGTATTAGCAATAACATCTTCACGATGAAATAGGATGTTCCCTTGAAGTACGCAATCATCATTCCTGATGGATGTTCCGATTTTCCAGTTGCGGAGCTTGGCGACAAGACTCCCTTGCAGGCTGCCAATATTCCGCAGATGGACGCGGTCGCCGCTCAAGGCCTCGTCGGTCGAACCGACAACACGCCAGCTCATTTTCCTGCTGGCAGTGAAGTCGCCAATATGGTTCTGTTCGGCTACGATCCCAATCAGTATTTTACTGGCCGTGCTCCCATCGAAGCAGCCGCGCAAGGCATCGAACTCGGGCCACACGACTGGGCGATTCGCTGCAATTTGGTCAGTATCGTTGACCAAGTGATGGTGGACTTCACCGCCGGGCACATTTCAACCGAAGAAGCAACTTCCCTTCTCGGTTCCTTATCGGCGGCAGTCGAGGATCCTCGACTAGAGTTTGCTCCAGGCGTTTCTTATCGAAACCTTCTGATCTATCGAGGCAGCGAAGGCACAGCTGCTCCGTTTTCCGCTGATACGCGGACTCGTGCTCCGCACGATTTGACGGACCTGCCTGTCACCGATGATTATCCTCGGGGTCCCGGCAGCGACTTATTGACCGAATTGATGCAGCGCTCGGTACCTCTGTTTGCACAGCATGAAGTCAACAAAGCTCGAACGGCCGCAGGCAAGACAGCTTGCAGTAATATCTGGTTGTGGGGACAAGGTGGCGGACCAAGTCTGCCTTCTTTTGAATCGCGATTTGGGCTCCAGGGAGTCATGATCACCGCTGTCGATCTACTTCGCGGTCTCGCTGCCCTCATCGGCTGGGATCGAATTGAAGTGGATGGAGCAACCGGCTACCTCGACACCAACTATGTTGGCAAAGGGCAAGCCGCGTTAGAGGCACTCGACAAGTACGACGTCGTCTGCGTTCACGTCGAAGCCACCGACGAAGCTTCACACGAAGGACGCGTGGACGAGAAGATCAAAGCCCTCGAAGCCATTGACACACATGTCGTTGCCCCGGTGCACGAAAAGCTAAAGGGTATGGGCGAATACCGATTACTCGTTCTCCCCGACCACCCTACCCCCTGCTCCACCAAGAAACATACCCACGGTGCAGTACCGCTCGCAATCTGTGGTTCCGACATTTCCTCCAGCGGTCAAACCTACAGCGAAGCGACCGCCGCCCAATCCGCCATCGAATTCTCTGACGGCTGGACCATGATGCAACAATTCATCCAAGGAAAGTGGTAAGAATAGCGACGTATTGAAGCGGCGTGGTTCAGCGACAGCATTTTTTTCCAGAGCCGAAGAGAAGGTTTCTTTTTGGTGCTAATCATCGGTCTCGGGAAAGGGTAACAGTCGAATCTGGATGTTTGCTCTTCGAAACGACTAAGCAGAGTGTTTTCTTGATCGACCGATTTACGGTTTTCGTGCGATTGCCGTGTGTGTTTAAGAGAGATCCGATGTGCTCCATGCTGGTAGAAGGTTGGCTCTTCATCTTTGTGAAAATGTATGTGTGACGCAGCAAATTGGACTGGCTCCCTTAGGTGGTAGCTTTCGAGCGACTTTAATGCACATTGGAGCTATTAAGTTTCTGCGAGAACAAGGCGTTCTGAAGAACTTGCTGCATATCTGCTCGGTTTCTGGAGGTGGCATCACTGTCGCGCATCTGGTGCCGAGCTGGCAAATGCTACCATGGCAAAGATCAAAAGTTACACGAGGTGGTTGAAGAACTGACGAGCTTTGCAAAGACCGATGTGCGGAGCTTTGTGTTTCGGTCTTAGCTCTCTCCTTCACTTGCCTGGGGATCCCCAGGATGGTTAGGCACAAGAAGTTGACTCGGTTCATGTTGTGTGAAGCGCAGTACGATTGTTTTTTCCGGAGAGCAATACCGAGCGATCTCAAGCGAAGGGGCTAGTAGAACAGTTGGCTCGACCTCTGCCACGCAAATTTGAGAGTTAAGGGAAGGCTGCAGGCCGCGGATTGCTAGCATAGGGCTGGCAGGTTTGCAGGCTTTTTCTTGGTCAATCGCAGCAATTGCGGGATTGGGCAAGAAACGAACTTGGCAATAGTTGGCGGAATGGTTTAGGTTTCCGAGGTGACGGAAGATCCGTCAGGTTCGACCATGTGACTCAATCCAGGGAAGGCTCAGTCATGGCGAAGGAATCGTTTCGCTTTATCCATGCCAGCGACTTTCATCTTGAACGTCCAATGCATGATATTTCCGATCTCCCAGACCATCTCAAAGAAGC
>PKCQ01000101.1 GCA_002862265.1 Planctomycetaceae bacterium
ATGAGCAGCTTCTTCTTACCATTTTCCAAAGCATCAGTAGGGATGCCATTGTCTTTCATGAAGGCAAATAGCTGATCGCGTGGAATTCGCCGGAAGCGACTACCTGGTACGCGAAAACCTTTTAAGGAGCCGTTATCAAAACAGCGTATGATGGTCTGCTGACTTACCTTGCAGATCTTAGCCGCTTCGCCTGTGGTAAAAACCGTTTTACTCGTCGACATGGTATCCACCATCCTTCCTGATCGATGGCCATGCTAGTTACCTCCGTGGGAAGGTTCCAGAAGTCCCATCCCTAGGGTTTGCTATCGTTCAGCAGCAACTAGCCAAAATTGATTTGAACTAAGTGAGGCTCAACCCGCGCCGTTTGACTCGAGTTCCAACCCGTATCTATCCTTCAGCAGTTCCCGTTCCAGCCGAGTTTGCCAAACTTGCCAGAACGACCAGATTATAGCGAATGGGCTGTCTGGGTCAATATCGAAAGATGGGTAGTAAGTGCCTGCTCTGTAATGAGTTACGGCAATTGGGGCCTGCACAGGCTGAAAAAACTTCACTATTTATGTCGACGTAGATTAGCCAGAATCCCATCCGGCGGCCCCTGAAACGGGCCTCCGGTATAGGTAAATGCTACTGCTTCGCTAGCTTCCTTGCTGTCGAGGGTGCTTCTAGATGTGCGAGCACCAAGGCGAGGTCGGCGGGAGTAATGCCACTAATGCGACTGGCTTGGTCCAGGTTGACTGGTTTGATCTTACTAAGTTTCTGCTGAGCTTCGATCCGTAGGCCTGAGATCTTCAAGTAATCGAAAGAAGCCGGAATCCGTTTGCTCGACATTCGACGCTGGCGATCCACCTGCACTTCCTGACGTTGGATGTAGCCTTCGTAACGCACGTCCCACACAACCTGATCTCGAACTTCGTCTGTCAGCTCACTCAAGTTCGGGAATCGCTCGCACATCTCTTTCCATTTTACGTCATTGCGACGCAAATATTTTTCGGCCGAGGTCTCATTCACTCTGCTCGAACGCAAGAATTCACGGGTGCTATCAATTGCCTCCTGTTTGCGTCGCAAACGCTGCATACGATCTTCGGCCACCAAACCAAATTCGTAGCCGGTCTGCGTCAGTCGGCGATCGGCATTGTCTTGCCTGAGCAGCAAGCGATACTCGGCGCGGCTGGTGAACATGCGATAGGGCTCGTCGACTCCTCGAGTGACCAAGTCATCAACCAGAACGCCCATATACGCTGAGTCGCGGCTGGGAACGTAAGGCTCCTTGCCTTGTAGCTTCAGTCCAGCGTTGGCACCGGCTAATAATCCCTGGCAACCAGCTTCTTCATAGCCAGTCGTGCCGTTGATCTGCCCCGCCAAGTAGAGACCGTCGATCGTCTTGCTTTCTAGGCTTGGGAATAACTGGTTGGGCGGGCAAAAGTCGTATTCTACAGCGTATCCGTATCGCATGATTTCAGCATTTTCCAAACCGGGAATCTGCTTCATCATCGAGTCCTGCACATCGCGTGGTAGGCTCGTCGAGATCCCATTGACGTAGACTTCGGTCGTGCGGCGGCCCTCTGGTTCAAGGAACAGTTGATGGCGATCTTTGTCAGCAAAACGAACGACTTTGTCTTCAATCGACGGGCAATAACGCGGTCCAGTCGAGTTTATCTGCCCTGAGTACATGGGGGCTCGATGCAGATTCTGATTGATCAGCTCATGCACACTGGGATTTGTGTAGGTGATGTAACACGGAATCTGTTCCTGCTCGATCGAATCGTTCAGATACGAAAATGGCTGGGGACGCTCGTCGCCCGGCTGCTCCTCCATCTTGCTGAAGTCGATCGTCTTCGCGTTTAGTCGTGGCGGCGTGCCGGTTTTGAAGCGTTCCAGTTTGAAACCCAAACGATGTAACGCACCACTTATCCCGAAACTTGTGCCCTCCCCGGCTCTGCCGCCTTCTGTTTTTGCTTCGCCGGTGTGCATCACCGCTTTGAGAAAGGTACCCGTAGTAAGTACAACTGTCCGCGCTGCGTACTCGGCTCCACCACGGACCCGAATTCCGACGATGCGATTCTGGCCCTCGACTTCTTCAATCAAGAGATCATCGACTAACTCCTGAATCAGGCTCAGGTTCGGATAGGCTTCGACTCGCTCTTTGATCCATTCTTGGTAACGCCGTTTGTCAGCCTGAGCGCGGGGGCTGTGCATCGCCGGGCCTTTTCGCATGTTCAGCATGCGAAACTGGATACCAGTGCTATCAATGGCTTGGCCCATCAAGCCACCGAGCGCATCGATCTCGCGGACGATCTGCCCCTTGGCGACGCCGCCAATCGCCGGATTGCAGCTCATTTGACCAACGGTGTCGAGATTACCAGTCAGCAAAGCTACTTTCGCGCCAAGTCGGGCCGCAGCGGCAGCAGCCTCGGTGCCAGCATGACCCGCTCCTACCACGATAGTGTCGAATTGATAGCGGCTAGCGATTGGGGGCATAGTCAAACACAGTTTGTTTGGAGCTTCGTTGTCGTTGCAAACCGCTCATTTTAGTTGTGGCAGTGAATCTGTGTAACCGACTTTAGAGGGTAGGGCATGCTGTCTGCAGCAAAGAAATGCTGGCATTGCAAGATTATCGCGCTGCGGCGGTAGTCATGACTTTCGGCAACTGATTTAGTCGCGGAAATCGTCAAGGGGTTCGGCCTGGACAGCATGCGAACCCAAGCACTGCAACACCAGTCATCTGCTTTCGAGTTGGGAGTCACCGCCGATGAAAAACGCAAAGTCTTCGCGTCGTTGGATGAAGCGTCTTCTCCGAGCCAGCGTGTGTGGTATCGCTGTTGGAGTTATTGGCAATGCGGCACTTGGCCAGATGCTCGTGACATCCAGTTTACCGGCTTTACCATCGACGACCGCCGAGGCGAGTACTCCGGCCGCGTCGACGATCGCCTACTTGAACTCTGCGCGATTCAAGATTCCCTTCAGCGTTGATGCTGGTCGGACAGATCTGAGCCAAGTACAACTGTGGGTCTCGACGGATGCAGGCAAAAACTGGCAAATGCATGGGACGGCAACCCCCGATCAGCGCTGGTTTAGCTTTCGAGCTGCAGCCGAAGGCGACTATTACTTTGCGGTGCAAACCGTAGATCTTTCAGGCCAAACTTTTCCGAGCCAAAGTCCGCCCATGCAGGCGGGAGCTCAATTT
>PKCQ01000522.1 GCA_002862265.1 Planctomycetaceae bacterium
GGAGAAATGTTTTGTTGTTGTTCTTGGAAATAGAATTCCAGCCAATTCAGAAAAGCGTCATCGTGGCCGAAGCAAAGCAAATGCTTAGCCATTGCCGGTAACTCAGAGGATGTTCCCTGTTCTAGAACGGCAGCCGCGACTGAGAAGCCATCCATACCGCAGCAGGTCTCAAGGCAGCGACATAACGCAGGAAAACAGATTCTCGGAAAGTCTTCTGCGAGGGCAAGTTTCATCGCCAGTGTTGAGCCGGCTGTGCCCAATAGCTGTTCCGCAATCCGCAATGCATTCTCAATTGCAATCGGTCCATTCAGATCTAATGTTTCGAGAAGCTCAACAAGACGTGGGGTTGAAATTTCCGAGAAGGCATACCAGGAGTCTTGCAGCTCACATGAGACTTGATGGATCAACAATTGCTCAAGTTCTGCAGATTCGACTTCCTCAGAAACTGTCACTCGGCTGCCAGCCTCCGCACTTTCGAGTGGTATCAATTCCCACTGCATTTCGGAGTTCAACTGCGCTGCTTCCCAGGCACACTCTCTGCAGAGAGACCGTATCGCTGGAAAAGGATCTCCCTCACCTGCCACTTCTATCTGCAGTTGCATCAGAGGCTCACGATCCATTTCAGAGAAATGAAACTGCAACTCAGCCCCCTCAAGGTAACCATAGCAATTCTCGAAGCGACTCTGCTCAATCAGTTCCTCGCTCCACCCTTGAGCACGCAAATGCTCGGCAGATTTATCCATCATTTCCAGCATCGATGGCTCGACTACCCAAGCGACTTCGCCCAGGCAGCGATCAATCGTCTCACGAACTACCTGACAACTCCCAAGGGGCGTCGCAGAGGCATCTAGTGGATTCGTTTTTGAGCGAAGAAGGAATTCCCAATTCATCTAACTGCGTAGGGAGTTTCTTTAAAAGTAAGATCCGAAGAGCAAAGTTTTAAATTTAGAACTGCAAGCGGAAAGTCTAACTCAGTTGGCTAAGATCGCTCAAGGCAGCCGCGCAATATTCTGGTTTTCCAACACGGCTGAAAATATGGAAAAGTCGTTGCGATCAGGCTGGATTTTTGCGGCAAACCATTGTGTATTTCCCGCTCACCCAAAGTATCCGGGTTTAGGGCCTATGGTTTCAGTAAGCCCTCTCAGGGGCGCTACCACTGTCTCGCTAACCAAGCTTTCAACTAGCTCAAGCCGTGAACACACCTCCTAGCCCGAGAATACGTCCTAATGCGGAATTTGTGAGTCTTCCAACGTGGCGTCGCGTGCTCAGCCGCACTGGACTCTATGCTTGGTATGCGGTTCTGTTGGGCACTCTCCTGTTCATATCTTCGACACGCGCTCTCGCGTGGGGTTACTCGAACGAATTCAGTTCCTTGAGGGGTAAGTACCCCCAATCGTACAGCGAAGCTTGCGGCGGCAGGCACTGGCATCGTTTCGAAACTGAATATCCCTGACGGAATTTTAGATTCACATGAACAATGTCTGGTTGAATTAGATTGTCGGGTCCAGCACTAATAACTTGAGTCCGCGCTGCTCAAGACGAACTTACCTCAAGCGAATATCGCATCCATATCATTCGGCAGCTCTGACAAAAAAAGAAGTGCTACTGAGGAAGAAGTCCTCCTCCTCTGACTTGCCGGTAGCAAGCATTGCTCCACGTTCATGCGAACCGCGTACATCTACCCGCCGCGAGATCGTTTTTCTTTTTTCATCCTAAAATCCTCTTTCCCTAAATCAAGCTGCTATTCCTTCCGACAAAATGGACCATATTTGGGCGCGCGCACCATTTCAGAGAGAATCCTTGTTCTGGGCCATTCGAATTGGTCGGAAAAACTCGAGCGACTGGAATCCCGTGCGACCGAGAAGCCCGCCGATCCATCCCTGACGACTGAGTATAGCGGACCTCTTGGCGTGAAAATGGAAAAGCAGTCCAAAGAACCGGTGCTACTCGAGCAGCGTCAAACAGCTTTCGCCCCACTCCGTCCATCCAAAAGCAAACTCTCGCTGTGTGGCCAACGATGTTCGGCTGGAATCTCTTGCACACGCCAGACCGTTTCAGGGCGCGTCTTGAATTGCTTTCCGACTCTCTTGCGATCTGATCTTGGGCGTTTGGGGCTTCTGTATCAATCTTCGATACTCGCCGAACTAGATCGGCTTCGAAGAAATAGCCAATCGAAACGTAACCACGCCAGCCGCAGCAAAGATACTGCCGATCGCAGCGTAAGTCGCTTGCCAGCTCCAGCCTTGCACTTCAAAACTCGCCAAAAACCCGTAGCAGCAGAAGGCCGTTATGAAAGCACAGGAAGCGGAACCAATTAGTTTTGCTATGGTGATCATCTTTCGTCTTTCGCGACACTGTGCAGGATTTGAGTTTGCGAGCAAAATGAGAGCTTGTTAAGTGAGTTCGACCATGCCGAAGGCTGGCTCGCAGTGTTTTATATAGGCACCTAGATGGTTACGGCCTCGAACTTAGTGCGCACCATCGGGATTTTTTTTCAATGTTCCAATGCTAGAAGGGATTAACGATTGATTTTTCTGACCGGTGGCACAGGGCTGTTGGGCAACTGCGTCGTTCGTGAACTCTGTAATAGAGGTATGCCAGTCCGTGTTCTCTGCCGCAGGGGGACTTCTCAGGAAGCCCTTGACGGGCTGCCGGTCGAGATCATTTCGGGAGACTTGGCCGACGAGGAGACCATTCACCGAGCCGTGGGGGGCTGTAGCGCCGTGGTGCACAGCGCTGCCTACATCCACATTGGCTGGCAAAACCTGGAGCAATCGCGACAGGTTAATGTGCAAGGAACGGAGACAGTCATTCAAGCTTGCTTGACCAACTCAGCCAAGATGGTACACATCTCGACTGTGGACACTTTGCCAGCAGCCATCAGCAGGGAGAATCCGATTGACGAGTCAGGGCAAGGAGGTGTCGCCAAAACACCTTGTTCGTACGTCGTGAGCAAATCCGAAGCCGAAGCAGCTGTACGCAAGGCATTTGCAGAGACGGATTTACGAGGCCACATTCTCCACCCTGGCTTCATGTTGGCTCCCTATGATTGGAAACCGTCCAGCGGACGAATGATGTTGGAGGTCAACAAAGCTCCTATCGTTGCGGCTCCACCAGGCGGCTGCAGTTTCTGTGATGCCCGAGACGTTGCAGCAGCCATCGTCAATTCGATCAGCATG
>PKCQ01000232.1 GCA_002862265.1 Planctomycetaceae bacterium
TTTCCTGACGGGCAGGGGGGTGTATGATATATGCTACTCCCGGGTGCGGGGGCAGAGGGGAAGGTCTGGGTAGACCAGGGTTCGTCCTGCGTCGTCGCGGAAGTCTTCGCCGTCGCAGAGTGCGTCCACGTCGACTTCCGTGGCGTCTTCCAGGAATCGGTCGATCAGAACCGGTTGTCCTTCGGCGACAATAAAAGCCTCTGCAACAAACCGCTCGAACTGGGCGTTGTCGTAGCAGATCTCCATGGCTCGACCGCCAAGAACGAAGCTTGGACGTACGAGAGCGGGGAAGCCAACTTTCTTGGCTTCGCTGCGAGCCTGGGGCATTGTTCGAGCGATCGCGTTGGCCGGTTGCTTCAGGCCAAGGTCTTGTAGTAGCTTCTGGAACTTCTCGCGATCCTCTGCCTCTTCGATTGTATCAACGGTAGTGCCGATGATTGGAACACCGGAAGTCGCTAAGCCTCTTGCCAGGTTGAGTGGTGTTTGCCCGCCGAATTGAACAATGACCCCATCGGGCTGGATTCGATCGCAGATGTTGAGCACGTCTTCGGTGGTCAATGGCTCGAAGAACAGAATGTCGCTCGTGTCATAGTCTGTACTAACCGTCTCCGGATTGCTGTTGACCATCACCGATTCGATTTCCAAATCGTCCAGTGCAAAGCTGGCGTGACAGCAGCAGTAGTCGAACTCAATACCCTGGCCGATACGATTGGGGCCACCACCAAGGATGATGATCCGCTTTTTGTCCGACTTCTCAGGTACCTCGTCTTCTTGTTCGTAGGTGCTGTAATAGTAGGGAGTGTAAGCTTCGAATTCTGCCGCACAGGTGTCAACGGCTTTGAAGGTTGCCACGACGCCCAGCGACTTGCGGTAGTCGCGGACAGCGATTTCATTGCTGCCGAGTAACTTCGCTAGCTGCCGATCCGAGAAGCCATTTTGCTTGCTAAGCCTCATCAGGTCTGCATCGACTTTATCTAGCTCGCCGATGGCAGCGAGGTGCTCTTCCGTCTCGACGATCTGTTTGAGATGATCCAAAAACCAGGGGTCGATCTTGGTTTCTTCGAAAATGTCTTCCTGGCTCAAGCCCGCTTTCATGGCGTAGCGAAGGTACCAGATGCGATCAGGGTTGGGACGCGCGAGCTTGCTGCGAATATCATCTTCGTCAGGCTGCAGATCCGTGCCCCACAGGTCCTTGCTGTCGCAGCCAAAGCCAAACGCGCCAACTTCAAGCCCACGAAGTGCCTTTTGGAAGGACTCCTTAAAGGTCCGACCGATCGCCATAGTTTCGCCAACACTCTTCATCTGAGTCATCAGGGTGTTGCTGGCTTCAGGGAATTTCTCGAAAGCAAATCGCGGGATTTTGGTAACGACGTAGTCGATCGTGGGCTCGAAACAGGCCTTCGTCTTGCGGGTGATGTCGTTGGGTAATTCCCAAAGGCGATAACCCACGGCGAGTTTTGCCGCAATCTTCGCGATCGGGAAGCCCGTGGCCTTACTGGCTAAAGCGCTCGAACGACTTACACGCGGATTCATTTCAATCACGATCATCCGCCCGGTGTCAGGATGAATAGCAAACTGGATGTTCGATCCACCAGTTTCGACACCGATTTCACGAATGACAGCCAGCGAAGCGTCACGCATCAGCTGATATTCTTTGTCCGTCAATGTCTGAGCAGGAGCGACGGTGATTGAGTCGCCCGTATGAACGCCCATCGGATCGAAATTTTCGATGGAGCAGATGATGACGACGTTGTCATCCATGTCTCGCATCACTTCCATCTCGTACTCTTTCCAGCCGATGATGGATTCTTCGATTAACACTTCCGTAACTGGCGATTGCACCAAGCCATTCCGCACCAATGACTCATAGTCGTCGCGGTTGTAGGCGATGGCAGAGCCACTGCCGCCAAGAGTAAAACTCGGACGAACGACGCAAGGTAAACCTATGTCGTCGAGAGCAGCCTTCGCTTCTTCGATCGTGTGGACGACTTTGCCTCTACATACGTCTAGGCCGATCTTTTCCATCGCGACCTTGAATTGATCGCGCTCCTCCGCCTTCGCAATGACTTCAGGGATCGCGCCGATCATCTCGACCGAGTTTTTTTCCAAAACTCCGTTCTTCGCCAGGTCCATGGCGACGTTGAGACCCGTTTGGCCGCCGAGCGTGGGGAGCAACGCGTCGGGCTTTTCCTTCTCAATCACTTTAGCCACAACTTCCCAGGAGAGTGGCTCGATATAAGTCTGATCCGCCGTTTCCGGATCAGTCATGATGGTTGCAGGATTGCTGTTTACGAGAACTACCTCGTAGCCTTCTTCACGAAGAGCTTTGCAAGCTTGCGTTCCAGAGTAGTCGAACTCGCACGCCTGGCCGATGACGATCGGGCCAGAGCCGATGAGCATAATCTTCTTGATATCTGTTCGACGAGGCACTTGATTAATGACTCCAAAAGAGCGAATAAGCGATCATTGGCTTCTACTCTTTGGCGACATTTATGTCGTCCAGCATCGAAATTAGGAGAGTCTGCGCCTCCGAGTAAAATTTCCCGAAACTATCATGATTTTTGTCGATTTGCCAAGGGGACGGAGCTGCCTGATATCGAAAGATCGGGCAATTTCTGGCGGGGGGAGTTATTCCTGGTCCAGGTTCTCGCAGTAGGTCTTCACCGAGTCCATATCTGCCTCGACGCCCTTTCGGACCATCCCCAGAACCATGGGGACCGTCATCCACGCCATCATGTTCTGCGGTCCGACCAGCATCACCATTTTTATTTCAACCGAGCCCTGGGCTTCACTGACTGTGAAAGTCGTGTACCGTTTAGTGCCTCCGGCGATAGAAACCAAACGAACACTCTAATTCTCGGCGAATTCAGTGACCTCCAGTTCGATCGTGTGTTCTTTACCATTCATCACGCGCGTTTCGTTGAAACGCGTTCCAATTCCGTGCTGTTGTTCGGATAAGAACTCGATGTTGGTGATGTGTGGAACCGCTTTGCGAAAGTTGCGGACGTCGGAGATTGTCTCGAAAGCGGTCGCTAAGGGAGCCGAGATTGTCCTAATCGTTTCAGTTGTCTTTATCTCGCCACTTTTTTTTTTTGTAAAGTTCGCGATAGAGTTGCGAGTAGCGATTGACCATCTGTGCAAGCGAAAACTCTTTTTGGATTCTTTGTTT
>PKCQ01000421.1 GCA_002862265.1 Planctomycetaceae bacterium
GGCCAAGTAGCGATTGAGCAAAAAACTAGGAGTGAGTGGAACCGAGCGAGGTAGCGCTGAATCCAGCACATGGTCAGCCCGCATGTAACCAGATGCCAAAACAAAATCGCCAATCTCCTGGTGATTGCGAATTCCGGCGCAATGTCCCACCATAATCATGGAATCCGGCCTCAACACGGCCAAGTGATCTGTGAAGTTCTTGGCATTCGATGGACCAACTCCAATATTGACGATACTAACACCGTCATTCTCTTCTGTCCGCTGATGGTAGGCCGGCATCTGCACTCCCGAAGGACTCTGGATGCAGTCGGGGAACATGGCGACGAAGGCGTCCATGTGCATCTTGTAGTTCGTAAGCAGCACGTATCGCTGAAACTGCTCGGGTTGCGTCCCAGTGTAATGTTCAAGTCTCTGGATGGATAATTCAGAACGCTCCGGGCCGAACAGAAAAACTTTCTTCCGTGTGTGATCGAAACCAACTTCATCGATTCGAGAGAGCAACTCTGGCGAATTCAGACTGACTCTTTCCTGAGCAGGCTCAATTTCAATTTCGGCTCCTTTGCTGGCCAATCGGAACAGTTCCCGTTTGAGATACCATCGATATGCAGACGGACGGGCTATCTTGCCAGAAATCGTTGGATTGTGTTTTGACCAGCCTCTGGTCACTGAGAGCCTAAGGTATCGGCCCGAGCGATACACTTTTTCCATCCGATCGCATGCTTGAGTGATGTCAGCACGAAGTTTTTTCGCATCCTCGTCCGAAATCTGGGCTACATGCGTCAAAGAATCTTGCTCGGGGGAAATCGCAGAAAGACGAAATCGCTCCATGATGTAAGCTCGTCAAAGAAATGTGCTTGCGTAGAGAGCACCGGCCCTGGATTGAAAGCGCCCATTGTACGGCATGCCGGACAGAACTACATCACACGCACAGTTGAAGGGCGCACGAGAAACCAGCTGAGAAAATCGGAAAACACAACTTTTGTTGGCAACCGCTCCCAAGAGCGGTATCGTTAAAGAGTAAGTCACCGGGTCTGAACGCAAATCTGACCTTAGCCATTTGCTAATTGTTTCAGTAAGGGCCTTCGGTTCAACCTTTGTCGAACAACGAAGCTATTGCCTAGAAGCAATAACGCGAAGAAAGTCAGAGCCGGGAAATTTGAATCTGCTTGTCTGCGAGTTTATGCAAAGAAGACAATTGGAAACCACTTCATCTACTCTCTGGCTCTTTCTGGAACCCCAGCATATTCAGTTCTTGGTTTTCTCCCGGTGAGCAGCGCTGATTCTTCTTCCTGTCAATTTCTTCCTCTTAAAAGACTCTTGATTCATTCGCCAAAGCTACCTAGTCCTTGGCAATCGTGATCGAAAAATATCGAGTAGGCTGTTTCTGATACGCGTTTGCTTCGGCAGAAGCCTCAGCCCAGCTAGACAGTGTTGTTACCAAATGACGTTCGCTTTGTTGCAGGATTGTTTTCGCTCGATCCATGGATTCTTGCCTGAGCGAAATAAAGCGTTGATGTTTGAATAGGGGTTCTAATTCCTCTTCGTCGTGCAAATCATGCATGCAGACGAAGCCCGAGTCGTAGGCGTGGCATAAGCAGTGCGGTGCCGAATTGTGCTGACCAAGTGAGGCCAAGATCTTGACGCGGTTGAACAAGGCCCAAGATTGCGTTGCGGGGTGCTGCGTAGCGCGACGGAAATTGTGGAGTGGTTCCACGCTGCGCCCTTGTGCGTTCTGCAGGAACCCAAGCAGCGTCAGAGCACTTGGCTCTGCTGGGTCTTCTTCTGCCAGTGCATCCTGCAGCAAGTCTTCCGCCAGCCCACACTGCTGTGTCTGAAGGCACGCAAGTATCTGGTCACGTCCGTCGGTAGAATCTCGCAGTTGTTGATTCGAAGGATCCGTCCAAAGTATCCCGAGAAGCAAAGTTACCGCAAGCAAAACGGCACACACCAGCAGGCACTGCGAGCACTTCCAGCTCGGAGGATTCTTTTCTGTGTTTTTGAGCCAGGTTTGGCGACGTGAGGTGATTTCTGCTGCAGAGATTCGGCGGCTACAGTTTCGTGTGGGAAAAGAAGATCGAAAAGACAGACACATACTTCGGTCAGTGGTTGGATAGCGGCGAGCGACTGGCCGGCGCAGAAGTCTTCCACGAATTATTTGAAGGTAAGCCGCCCGCAAACTGGTGTCCAACGATCGAATCCTTCAACGTAACGCCGCTCGAACACGTTGCGTTCGCTGGCCAGCCTATCAAGTTTTCCGTTGTCGCTTCAGATCGAGACGATGATGACCTTTCCTACCGTTTTGAACTGAAACGGGAACTTCGCGCGACAGTCGGTGGCGATCACATCGATTCCAACAAAAACCTGTTTAAGGCAATCAAACACAGCGACCCCGGCAGCAACAAAGCGACAATCACTCCACCGGCCTTGGGGGCCTTTCGCGTATACGCGTACGTATTCGACGGCGAAGGTAACGCGGCGACTGCAACCACAACGGTTACGATCAAACGCAAGGTAGAGTTAGTCAAAGCCAAAACACTCAAACTGCCATACAGTCTCTACTCAGACCGCCAGCCCCAACAGCCGTATCCGCCAAGTGGCTACATGGGCGACAAGTCGGGGCAGATCAAAATAAACTTCGACTGGAAAGATAGACCACATTCAGGATCAAGCTGCTTGCAGATTCACGCACCAGCTGGCGCTTGGTCCGGAGTGAATTGGCAACACCCTGCAGGTGACTGGGGAGGGCGCGCTGGCGGCTTCGATTTCTCCGGCGCAAAGCGTCTCAAGTTTTGGGCCCGCGGCGCCAACGGTGGAGAAGAAGTTACCTTCGCTCTTGGCGGCATTGGCCCAAGCGAAACTTACTTTGACACAGCTAAAAGCGACCTGCAGGTCAAGCTAACCAAAGAATGGAAGCAATACGAAATCGACTTGGATGGCAAGGACTTGACCCGCGTCAAAACACCATTCCATTGGTCAAGCTATCACGGATCGAAAGTCATCGAGTTTTTCGTCGATGACATCCGAATTGAGAACTAGAGGACCAATTCAACGTTCATTTCACTGGACAATCAAAACGCGCCGGCATAGCGAGACCACTCCTCGCCGTGTGGGCGCACGTCTTTTGTGCCGGGAGCACACGGGCGTGAAATGAACCGCTACACG
>PKCQ01000418.1 GCA_002862265.1 Planctomycetaceae bacterium
GGTCCCAAGTGGTCCCAAGTGGTCCCATGGACCCCTCACTCCTATCCCCGGCAGGGGGGTCTATGGTATTCCCCATAAGTGAACGGGCACAAAATAGCCACTGTCATATACTCGTTCAGGGGTTCCCTTACTCAGACCACCGACATCTGGCTCCCTCACAACGTCTACAGATGCGGGATTGGTGCTGCCAGTCGCAGAATGGCTAGGCAAGCTGAGCTCTTCGCAACCAGAACATTGTGATTGACTGTGCTAGACTAGAAGCCCCTCCGACTACTTCACCTCTGAAAAGCATGGTCATGTCCGCCCGCCGAAATCTTCCCTTCCTAACTGCCGTGATTTGGCTAACAGCGTTTGCAGCAGCTCAAGCCAAGGAACGCCCAAATATTCTTTGGCTCTTTGCTGAAGATACATCGCCCTGGATGGGGTGCTACGGTGACGAAGTCAATAAAGGCAAGACGCCAAACATCGACGGTCTAGCTGCAAGAGGCGTGATGTTCTCAAGAGCCTATGTGCCAGCTCCTGTCTGCTCGGCTTGCCGATCAGCCTTGATGGGCGGCCAGAGCCAAATTCGTTTCAATGCGCATGAACATCGCTCTTCTCGCGGGCCGGCGAAGTTGTACCTGCCAAAGAACTTGAAGCTGTTGCCGCGGTTGATGAAGGAAGGCGGCTACTTCACCTTTAATTGCGGCAAGACGGACTACAACTTTGTGTGGGACGAAAAGGCGACTTACAGCTATCAGGCCAAGTCACGCATTCAAGTGCCCTGGGAGGAGCTAAAGAAACAGCAGCCATTCTTTGGGCAAATTCAAACTGCCGGAGGCAAGAACAACACAGGTAATTTTCCGGCCGAGCGAAAGGCCGATCCTGCTGAGGTGACGGTTCCTCCCGACTATCCACAGAACGATCTCTACCGCCGGACAGTGGCTCAGCACTACGACGCGATTCGCAAGGACGATGACTTTATCGGGCAGGTACTGAAAGATCTGCAAGCGAACGGGTTAGCGAACAATACTGTCATTGTTTACTTTGGTGATCACGGGGCGAATAACTTAGTGCGTCACAAGCAAATGCCGACCGAAGGCGGATTGCATGTGCCTTTTATCATTGCTGGGCCAGATCCCTGGGTGCCGGCTCCGTCAATTCGTGACGACTTGGTCAACTTGCTCGACTTGTCGGCAACAACTTTGGCTTGGGCCGGAATCAAGCAGCCGAAATGGTACGAAGGGCAAGATCTCTTCGGATTCAAGCTTGTTCCACGAACCTATGTCGCTGCTGCGAAAGATCGACTGGATCACACCCTGGATCGTGTGCGGACACTGCGAACCGATCGATTTCGCTACACGCGGAACTATAAGTTGGATCGGATTTTTCTCCAGCCACAGTATCGTGACAGAAAGGACTATCTGATAAACCTTCGCGAGCTCTACGCAAGCGGAGAACTTTCTCCAAAGCTTACGGAAATCTACTTCGGCGAGCGCCCGCCCGAAGAGCTCTACGACGTCAAAGCCGATCCAAGTCAGCTAAATAACTTGATTGATGACCCCGCCTATGCTGAGCAAGTGGCCAAACACCGTAGGTATTTAGACGAGTGGCTGGCCAAGGGCGATCGTGGTGCGGAAGAAGAGTCACACGAAGAACTGCGTTATCAGGCAGATGGTCATAAGTGGGGCCTGGCTGTAAATCCAGAATACGAGGTTGTTCGCGAGGACACTGACGGCGACGGTTTGTCGGACTCTTGGGAAAAGATCAACGGTCGCGATCCCGCCGATGGCAAGCTGTTGTTCACGTTCGACTGTGGCGGTTGGCAAACGGAAGGCTGGACGGCTTCGCAAGTCGAGGCTGGCAATATCGCTGGGCGCAAAGGTTTTTTGGACTTCCATTTGGCAGGCGGCAAAGTCGAATTGGTGCGATCCAAGCTCAAACTCAACGCCAAAAAGAATCAGGGGAAACTTCAAATTCGGCTTAGAGCTGCTACGGATCTTGAGATCTCCTTCGCAGCCAGCGGCGAGGATGGTCGGATGCAATCCAGTGCTGCGGTCGCCATGTCCAGCGATAAAGAGTATCAAACAGCACAACTCGATCTGCCCCAAAGCTGGGAAGGAACTGTCGAACAAATCCAAATCAGTTTGGTTGGAAAGCCTGATGCGCCGGTCGAAGTGGATTGGATTCGCATTCCGTAGAAGCGGTATTGATCTTTTCGCAGACACTTCCAGTTACAATCGCCAGTTCTCCATCCCCTCTCCCTGCCCAGGAGTCATTTCATGATTCGCAATCGAAAAACGTTTTCCGGCCTGCTCGCGACTCCTCTAATAGCCGCGTTTTCCTGCATCAGCCTGGCGGTGGATCTGCGTGGAACGCGTCCAAACATCATCTTGGTGATGACCGACGATCAAGGCATGGGGGATTTGTCCTGCATGGGTAATCCAGTGTTGCGGACGCCAAACTTGGACAAGTTTTACAAGATCTCGACTCGTTTCACGGACTTTCATGTCAGTCCTACATGCGCACCGACGCGTTCTGCCATATTCAGCGGGCGACATGAGTTCCGCAACGGTGTGACGCATACTATCAAGGAACGCGAACGCATGGCACTCAGCACAACGACCTTTGTCAAGCTGTTGAGCCGGAGTGGTTACGAGACTGGAATCTTTGGCAAGTGGCATTTGGGCGATGAAGACGCGTATCAGCCATACAATCGTGGCTTTACGAAGACATTCATTCACGGAGCGGGCGGTATTGGCCAATCCTATCCAGGTAGCTGTGCCGACTTTCCGCCGAACCGAAGCAAGGAAGTAAGGTACTTTGATTGCGCGATCCTGAATGACGACACGATCGTAAACACCAAGGGGTTCTGCACAGATGTTTTCTTTCATGCCGCCTTGGGGTGGACGAAGCAGCAGCTGGACGCCAAACAGCCGTTCTTCACTTACCTGACGCTCAATGCTCCACATGGGCCGATGATTGCACCTGAGAGGTACAAGAAGCGGTTCTTGGACGATGGTTGGGACGCCAGCATCGCCGGGCGTTACGGCATGATCGAGAATATCGACGACAATATGGGCTTGCTCATGCAAAAACTGGACGAGTGGAACGCATGGGAGAACACTTTGGTCATCTTCATGACCGACAACGGACAAGCAGGCCGAGGTGGCGAGAAGAATG
>PKCQ01000342.1 GCA_002862265.1 Planctomycetaceae bacterium
GTTCGACGACGGATGGCAGATCTACTTTCGCAACGCCATCGATTCTTGGAAAACGAGTACTTGAAGAAGAACTCTGCTGGAAAGACAGTTCTCGGTGATGCTTTGTCTGATGCGATCAAGCAGCAAGCGGGCACTCTGAACTACCAGTTCGAGGAAAGAGGTGAGAAAGTCGCACTAGGAACCCAATAGAGCCTCACGTGACGTAACACCAAGATCGACGGACATTTCCACTGTGCAAACGATATCCGTATTCTCCAGATAGCACTCCTGGCAACTTGCTAGCTGCGAACCCTCGCAGCGAGTGCTAGCGATTGCACTACCATGTCGGCTACATAGCACTCTCCTCAGCACTACTAGCCTTCCGCATTATTCGTCGCGATGACTGGCAACGAGTTCCTGGCGAATGTAGCTTCAAGAGACGTTCAAAACATCACAAATCGACACCTGCCGCGAGCACGTGTTGGCTTTTTTATGTCTATTGTCAATCAAGGTAACTCGAAAGAAGGTTTGATCGATCCAAAAACGTCATGTTTGTCGATGCTAGCGGAAACAGAGTTGATCTTACGGCGGCGGAACGCGAGTATGTAATCCGACGCCTACCAAGCCTGCTCGAAGGACTCGTCATGGTAACGGAAGTCCGTGAGGCCGCAGCAGCGTTCGAGTTGGAGGCAATTCTTTTCGATTAGAATGGGAGCATATCCCCGAGACCTCAATGCAAGGTAATTCGATGCCCAGCCCCTTCCTTCTAACTCTTATTCTCGCTTTTCTCTGCGGTATTGCAGCGAGTGCTTCGGCGTCTGATCGCCCCAACGTGGTTCTGATTTACATCGACGACTTAGGTTATGGAGATGTCGGTGCTTATGGCTGTACCGACATTCCCACGCCGAATATCGATCGCTTAGCAAAGGAAGGTGTGCGCTGCACCGCTTCGTACATCACCAATCCGCCTTGCTGCCCGAGTCGTTGCGCACTGATGATGGGGCAATACGCTCAGCGTTTCGGCAAATATGGCATGTCGCGAGGATTGCCGATCCCTGAAGATCGTCCGACTCTGGCGAAGTACATGACAGAGCAAGGATATGCGACGGGGCAGATCGGCAAGTGGGACATCGGCACCAAGCTGCAGACTCCTCTTCGGGTCGGATTCATGGAAGTTGCCAAAACTCCACCTAAGAAGAAATACTCCAAAGTCGAGCTCGACAAAATGCCCCAGGCAGTCGCCAAGTCCTTGAAGAGCAAAGGCGGGAAGTCGAAGTACTTCTGCAAGGACTCCGATGGCAAAACCATCTGGCAGACCGACTACGATGGCGACATGATGGTCGATTTTATTGAGCGACACCGTGAAGAGCCTTTTTTCTTGTACTGGTCGCCTGAGGCCGTGCACTCATCGAACAAAGAAGTGCCAGAGCGTCTGGCAAGTAGAACGACTTCTCCACCCAAGCGCCGCAAGCTGGCAGGAGCCATTGTGTCGGTCGACGATCAAATCGGAAAGCTGTTGGCGACTTTGGAAAAGTTTGATTTGCGCGAGAACACACTCATCATTTTCACCAGCGACAATGGCGCAAACGGAGGCGAAGGTGGTTCGTCAGATCCCTATCGTGGTGGCAAAGGTGCTGCTACACAGCAAGAGGGCTGGGTGCGCGTCCCAACAATTTTCTCTTGGCCTGGCAATGTACCACAGGCAAAACAATACGATGAGTTGATAGCGAACTTCGACTTCTATTCGACGATCGCGGCTAACACACGCGGAGTGGTTCCAAGCCACTGCGATGGAGTGGATCTCTTGCCTTTCTTTCGGGGCGAGCAAGAGGCCCCCCCGCATGAGTATCTTTTCTGGCTGAATAACCAACCAGACGATGCCGTGCGACGCCACTTGATCGCCGTGCGATGGCAAGACTGGCGGCTGTATCGCAAGTACAAAAAAGATTCGTGGCAGCTGTTTGACTTGAAGTCCGATCCACGCGAGCTGAAAGATATTGCGACTGAAAACGCGGAGCTAGTGAAGGAGCTTGCCAGTCGCCATGCGGAGTGGGCTAGTACGCTTGTTCCGTTGGTTGAGGTACCTAGGATCGACGGCGAGGGTTCGGCTATTCCCACCGGACACGGTTGGGCCCGCGCGAAGGCAGGCCGTTGATCACCGCCGCACTGATATGGCGCAGTTGGCTCGCAGACAATAAGCAAGATGCCGATGTCGCTCTCTCATCCTGATACAATGAGAGGCTTGCCCCAATCCTACTCCCGCCGAATCGAAGCCATGATGCGCAACATATTTCGAATCCTCTCCGTAGCGTTACTCGTAGCCTTACTTATCCGTCCAGATTGTGGCCTAGCTGCTGAACCAGCTCGGCCGAACATTCTGGTCATTCTCTGTGACGATCTCGGCTGGGGCGACTTAGAGAATTACGGTCATCCATCGATCAAGACACCCAATCTCATGAAGATGGCCGCAGAGGGAATTCAATTCTCCGACTTCTACTCAGCTGCACCCGTATGCTCACCTTCGCGAGTAGGATTGCTGACAGGACGAATGCCTAATCGAGCCGGAGTCTACGACTGGATTCCGTCGGCAAATCCCAACAATGTCAGAAATTCTCGAGCATTTGTGGAGATGCGCGAGGAAGAGTTCACCATTCCGCGGATGCTAAAACAGGCTGGTTACGCGACTTGCATGAGCGGCAAGTGGCATTGCAACGCAATGTTCAACTCCAAGGAGCAAGCCCAGCCCGGCGATCACGGCTTTGATCACTGGTTCGCCACACAAAACAACGCTGCACCCTCTCACGAGAATCCAAACAATTTTGTGCGCAATGGAGAAGAAGTTGGCAAGCTAGAGGGTTTTAGCTGCCAACTGGTGGCTGACGAGTTTATTGGTTGGCTTCGAAAGCACCGAGACGAGAATCCCGAGCAACCATTCTTCGGATATGTCGCATATCACGAACCGCATGAACCGGTTGCCTCGCCATCTGACCTAGTGAATAAGCACGAGCAGGGCAACGCACGAAACCAGGATGAAGCTCACTACTTCGCGAATGTTGAGAATCTCGACGCGGCGACCGGGAGACTGCTGAAGGCCTTGAAGAACTTGGGTTACACCGAAAACACCTTGGTTATCTTCACGTCGGATAATGGCCCTGAAACATTAAATGTT
>PKCQ01000023.1 GCA_002862265.1 Planctomycetaceae bacterium
AGGGCTGCTGCTGAGGCATGGCAACATGCCCTCTCGATGACGCGGATCAAGTTGGGCCCCTATCTGGGGCTAGCCAAAATTAAGATGCAAACAGGAGAGGAAAGTAGCGCTATTGAGCTGCTTGAACAAGCCCGACGGAATGGGCTCGAATCAGAGGAGCTCTTCGTCAATCTCGCCCAAGCTCATGAGAACCTTGGGGATATCGAGGAGTCACGTGAGCTGCTGCAACAGCTCTCGTCTCAATACTCAACGAGTCCCGAGCTTTGGAAAAACCTAGCTCGCGTTCAGATGCAGAGCAATGCCTTTGCGGAAGCCGAGGCGAGCATCCGCAAGGCGATAGAGTTGAGCGGGCCAAACGAAGCCGCGCTCTTTACTTTGGCCGGTGCACTGCAACGGCAAAAAAAGACCGACGAAGCGAAGGAAGTTCGCACTCAGATCCAAGGGATGCAACAAAAAAAGACAGAAGCAAATCAAGACGGCTTCCAAGAACGTTACTCCAACGCTTTACGGCAGATTGGATTTAATCTCTACTTGGCTTCTGCATCGGTCGCGAATCAAAATGGCGACAATGACTCTGCTGAGGATTGGGTGCGTGAAGCCATCGCGATCAATCCGAATGGCATCCAGGCCTACCTTTCGCTTGCGAGCATTCTGTTAGAGCAAGGCGAAGTCGGCAAGGCAATCGCAGTACACCGAATACTTGTCGCGAAACAGCCCGAAAACATCTTGAACGACGTTAACTTAGCGAGTCTGCTTTCAAAGGTCGGGTTAGCGCAGGAAGCGGTTAGTACTCTGCAGACAGCGATTCGCAAAAATCCTGAAGGCACGCTTGCTCAGGCGTCGCTCTGTAAGCTCTACATGGCCATGAGTCGTCCTGAAGACGCACTGGTGTTGGCAGCAACGGTCGTTGAAAGAAGCCCGAGTGTGGAGTCCTACGTGTTGCTCGCAGCGACTTACGATGCAACGGGTAACATTGAATCAGCCGATGTAGCTTTGCAAAAGGCACGGGCGACTTGGCCCGATCATCCGATGTGGCAACAGGGCCAAGCACCGCCACCTGAGAATGGACCAATCGGACCACAGGCGATTCCCGGGGCGCGTGGCAGCCTCGCACCTGGACCAGTAAATCAGTTTAAGCCAGGCCCCCCGTTTCGTAATCCGCCACTTGGTCCACCGACTGGCAATGCACCGTCGAGTGGCCAATGAGTCTGAGCAACCAATCGTGTAATGAGCCGGGTGGACAGGCGAGTGCCGCATGTGCGCTACAGCAGAGATTCAGTCTACGCGCGTTTCATTTCTTTTGTTGCTTTTTATCAGTATTTGCGTTTGCGCAGTCGATACAGGCGCAAGCACCTGGGTTTCAACTCGTGGACCGTACGAAGCAGAGTGGCTTAGAGTTTCGGCACTTTGACGGCGACGATGGAAACAAGTACTTGGTGCAATTCATGAGTGCTGGTATGGCATCACTCGACTTCGATTGCGATGGAGCGACTGACGTCCTTGCGCTGAATGGATGCAAGCTGCCCATTGCCGAGGAAGATGCTGAGGAAGGCACGGCAAACCGACTCTTCCGGAACGTTGGGGATCTCCAGTTCGTTACAACCGATAAGGCACTACCTTCCCTACGCAACCAGTTTTCGCTGGGAGTCTCCATTGCAGACTACGACGGCGATGGATTTGCTGATATTTACATCAGTAACTTTGGGGTGAATTGCTTGTTGCGTAACAACGGCGACGGCAGTTTTGTCGATGTTACGGAGCATGCCGGAGTTGGCGACGGAAAGAAGTTTGGCGCTGGAGTGGTGTTCCTCGATGCAGATTCTGACGGCGACTTAGATCTTTTCGTTGCGAACTATGTTAACTTCGACTTTGAACGCCATGCCAAATTGCTGCCGGCGGCGGTGCCTTTTCCACCAGGTCCGAAAGACTTTCCGCCAACCAGTGACAGCCTTTTTATCAACGATGGAAACGGACGGTTTCGCGATCAAAGTAAATCGAGCGGTATCCGCGAAACAAGCGGCCCCAGCATGGGTGCGGTGGCAGCAGATTTTGATGACGACGGTGACACAGACATTTTTGTAGCCTGCGATGGCGCCCCGAATCGCTACTATCAAAATGAAGGGAACGGCAACTTCCTTGAAGCTGCTTTGCTAGTCGGCGTTGCTGTAGATGTGCTGGGACTTCCCAATGGCAGCATGGGAGTTGACGCTGGCGATCTGGATCAGGACTTGTCGAGCGATCTGTTTGTTACAGATTACACCGAGCAATTTCCGATGCTATTTCAGAATGCCGCAGGGCTATTCCTCGACTCTACTAGGCGCAGCCGTGCAGGCATCGAACTGCGGCCACACGTAAACTGGTCGGTCGGTTTGGTCGATCTAGATTGCGATACGGATAAGGATGCGTTCATTTGCAATGGGCATTTTCTCAAAAATGCGTCGGAGTTGACATCGCTTACCGCATTCGATGCACCCAATACCGTGCTGGAGAACATGGGAGATCTCCGGTTTCGCTCAATTAGCGTACAAGTGGGGAAAGCGTTGGAGACCGCACAGAGTAGTCGATCAGCAGTTTTCGAAGACTTTGACCACGACGGAGACCTCGACATCGCTGTCCTCAACTGTTCGCAATCTTCTCAGTTGTTGGAAAATACCCTCGATGGAAAGAATCATTGGCTTCAGCTCAATCTTGTGGGGAATTCGTCCAACCGTGATGCGGTGGGAGCGAGCGTTTCTGTCGAGACCGAATCTGGGCAACAAAGAGCGGAAAAGCGATCTGGGCGTGGATACCAGGGACATTTTGGATCTCGACTTCATTTTGGGCTGGGCAAGGCAGAGAGCATCACGCGCTGCGCTATCATTTGGCCCGACGGCAGTGAGCAGGTAATCGATGATATTGCCGCCGACCAAATCTTGACGGTGGTCCAGCCATGACGAGCAAGCTTGTGACAAGACTATGTGTCAGTATGATTGTTGCGGCTCTGAATCTAGGCCTCAATGCTGCTGCAGTCAGCCAAGAATGGTTTTCAGATGCCAGCAGAAGTTCTGGCATTCAGTTCCAGCACACAACTGGCAGCAAGGGGCAGTATTACGTCGTCGAACCTTTTGGATCGGGAATGGCGATTTTCGATTTCGATGTT
>PKCQ01000217.1 GCA_002862265.1 Planctomycetaceae bacterium
TTGCGGCCCCAAATCTGTTTGGGCGCACCAATGGGTAGAAGCGGTTTGTAAGACCACCAATCGAAATCGTCGATGACGGTCTCTCGCAATTCAGTATCTTTTGGCCATTCTGCACCCGATTTGATCCATTTGCGAAGCAAGTCGATTTCTTCTCGACGTAAGGGAGAGCCATCTTTCGGCATCCGTTGCGAACCGTCCTCCGTCGTCAGCACCGCCAACAGATGACTTTCGCCTGGTGCATCGAGATCAAGGTAGCCACTTTCCAGCAAAGCAGACTTACTTTGCAGACTGAAATCTCCCTTTGGGTCTACCGCATTGTGGCAGCCTAGGCACTTCGATTGAAGCAACTCGGCTACGGAATTGAACAGTGAGTTGTCATCTGACGCGCGCTGTGAAGCTTCTCGCGCACTGCCTTGAGAACCAAGCACCATGAAGGTAGTAAGAAAAACCAAAATGCAGGAGGTAGGGTACATCGTGACACGGGGAGTTTCGATGGCGAGGGGAGGGGCAGGAACTCTTGTTGCTACCAACAGTTAGATTATAACCCCTCGAGAGCTATACTTGTGAAGCACGCTCAATTGGCTACAGTGAAACCCGATAGTCGAGACTCTCCAGGAAAACGCCAATGAGCGAAGTAATCAATACCAATGATGCAAGTTTTGAAACGGATGTGATAGTCCGTTCGCAGCTAGGACTCGTGATTGTGGACTTTTGGGCCGACTGGTGCGCCCCTTGCCGAATGCTTGCTCCGGCATTGGAATCAGTCGTTGCTGAGTTTGCAGACCAAGTCACGTTAGTGAAGGCTGAAACGGAGCAAAACGCCCAAGCCTCTCAGCAGTTTGGTGTCTCCGGAATCCCAGCTGTGTTTGCCATTCTTGATGGCGAAGTCGTCGACTCGTTTCAAGGTGCAATGCCAGAGGACGCAATTCGATCTTGGATTCAAAGTTGTTTGTGCAAACTTGATCTGCAACAGATCGAGCAGAAAATCGAGTCCGCTCCAGCTGAAGCTGAGGCATCGCTTCGCGAGATGCTTGCGAATGGTGGTGACGAATCCGCCAAAGTCCTCTTGCTCCGAGCTCTTCATCAGCAGAATAAGTCGGAAGAGGTTCATGCGATGTTAGATGAACTTTCCAAGCGTGGTTTCCTTGAGCCTGAATGTGAGCAGATTGCGGCTTCGATGAATCTCTCACAAGCAGCAAGTGCTGATATCGATGCACTTCGCAGCCATGCCGATTCAGCACCAGACGATCTGAGTGCACAATTCGCCCTGGCAGAGGGTTTGGCTGGTCAGCAATCTTATGAAGACGCCTTTGAGATCTGCCTGCGGCTCGTCCAGGAAGATCGCCAAGGCACAGGCGAGCAAGCCCGACTTCTGATGCTCGACGCCTTCAAAGTGCTTGGTGACGACTCAGGGCTCACCCGCGACTACCGACGCAAGCTTTCGATGGTTCTCTACTAAATCACGCCCCGTTGCGAAAGCAACTTAACCCGTTGCGTCAGCGAGGGAAAAACAACTGCGTTACTTAGGAAATAACTCGAAAGCTACCGGACAGCGGTGCCTGAGGTCGACTTCTCTTCCGCATTGTGTGATACAAGCTTTGCGTCGCGAATCAAGTCGCTTACGACTGGCTGCACGATGTCGTAAGGCAAGGCGTAGGAGGTCACTCGACCAGCCCGAGCAATATTGATCCCGACCACTTGTCCGTCGAGATTCACTAGAGGGCCGCCACATTGATTTGGCCGGATGGCAGTATCATGTGAAAGGACGCGTTCAAAGTTAGAAGACCTCGCACTTACAGCTCCGTTTACTTCCATTTCCGTGTCGTAGAGCAATTCGGAAGCCAAATCCATCAGCTGTGCTTTTACAACAAGTTTGTTTTCGCCGCGTATTAACTTCAGAGCAACATAGTCTCCGCCTTGGGCATCGCGAATCGCTTGTTTGAAAGCGATATGAGTTCGCACCGCAACACCATCGACTTCGTATATCGTGTCGTTTTTCTTCAGCCCAGCTCGCTCGCCGCCGGAACCAACAAGCACATGGTCTACTCGAGCTCCCTTTTCTCCATTGACGAGAAGGACGCCGAGAACCGATTTCTGATAAGGAATCCTTTGCACGCCAGCGCTAACCACGCCGAGGCCACTTGGCGTGGCCTTCATATCTATGGTCGCCACAAATTTTCCACGTTCCGGAATCGAACTGGCCCAGTCGGCCGGCGTCAGTTGGGCTTGTTCAATTCGCAGCAAAGCTATGTCTAGATTCGGAACGAGCTTCACCACTTCGGCAGGAAACTTGCGTAGATCATGAGTCACACACGTCACCGACTTCAGATCTGGTAGCTGACTCGCTTTCGTGACAATCCAACCGTCCGAATCAACGACTGTGCCAAGTGCAACCTGTTGCCTATCGTGGGTAATGCGAACCACCGACTGCCAGCTCGCGCCAAGTCCCTTTGCGGCACTTCCGAGAACCAATGGACTCTGACGTTTGACATAAGAAAGTGTCGGACGCCTGCGTTCCCAAAAACTAGGGCGCTTGCTAGTTGGATCCGTAATCTCTTGGACGAACTTACCGCCTTGAGCAGTCTCATCAGCTTCAGTAGATTCCATGCTGCGCGGATGATTATGTCCGAGCAATTTCATGCCGAGCGAGAATGAGAATCCGAATACTACAAGAAAAAAACAGCTAGTCGATAACCTAATCACACGATGCACTTTCGTAACGACACGGTATAGGTGGATCGTGGCAGTGTCCTCGCCCCACTCCGTTGATAAAGAGATCCGTCAATTGTAATCAAGTCGCGAACTGTTCTGGTGGGAATTGCGCGACTCATCAGAAGAAATGCCAACTCAAAAGTACGCTTATAGCGGTTTTTAGACCAGCATTTTTGCAAGCGAAAATAGACGTTTACCCCGCCAGATCACCGATCAGTTGTCTTTGACACCGACGATGACAGGGATGTTGTAAAACTCGTTTCCGCGACGGACTTTTAACAACAGTGTATCGCCCGGCGACTTCGCTTCGATGGCCATCTGAAGCTGCTGAAAAGTTGAGATTCTATTTCCGTCTGCGCTTACAACAAGATCGCCCTTGTCGATACCAGCTCTGTGAGCTGGACCACCTTCCACAACACTTTCGAT
>PKCQ01000122.1 GCA_002862265.1 Planctomycetaceae bacterium
CAAGAAACAGCGGTACGAAGTTTACGACCTTTCGACAGATGGGCAGGAAACGGACAATATTTACTCGAGGAAAGATAACGCTGTGTTGCGGGACATGATGCTGGAATTCCAGGCAAGTCTAGCGCGGAGCATCGCTGGGCAGGATTATCCTGAGTCCGAAGTTCGAAAAGGCGAACCCGAGCCAAGATTCTGGACTGATGTCGACGCCTATCGTGTCTACTTTGACGATTGGCGAGATCGACCTGAGTATTCTTCACGGCTCAAGGGAAAGTAGATACCAGAGCGCAGAACGTCGCTTCCTTTACGAACGGCTATATTTTCTAATCATCGAGGATCTCTTCCTCCGATAGACGTACTCCCACTAGCCAATTCATCGATACAGGACAGCCGCTGGAAGTGAATTTGGCTGATCTAGAAATGACCATTCAAGCTGAATTTCAGACCAATTATCTATATCGTTATCTGATCATGGCTCTCGTTTGCCTGGGTGGAGCAGCCTGGTTTGGCTATGACGGCTTTATTGGCTATCCTGCCAAACTTCCAGCAGCCGAGGCATACGAAGAACTCACAAAGATAGAAGACCCAGTTAAGCGGGAAACAGATTGGACCAGATTGGTCGAACAAAATGGCTGGGAAACACCTTCGAAGACTTCCGAGAAGATTCGAGCCGAAATCCAGGGACAGTTCGTCTATATGGTTGTCGGACTGCTCGCCGGCATCCCGGCCGTTCTCTATTTCTTCAGTTGCCGTGGATCATGGATCGAATCAACGGAAGCTGGGCTAACAACAAGTTGGGGGCAGGATGTCGATTTTGAAAAAGTAACCGAGCTAGACAAACGCAAATGGGCAAAGAAGGGTATCGCCAAGGCACATTACGATGACAACGGACAAAAAAAGGTCTTCGTATTCGATGACTTTAAGTATCAGCGTGACGAACTCGGCGAGATCCTGAGATCTCTGGAATCGATGCTTGACAGAGAGCTAATCACCGGAGGACTGACCGAAGAAGAGACCGATCGAGAGAAAAAACACGAGTCCGAAATGTACGACGAGGAATCGGAAGCCGGAGAGGCTGAAAGCTTGAGCTAGCTTAACCTCTATGGTGGAGAGACATCCCCCCTCCACATGACTGTCTTTTTTTCCCTAAATTGCGCTTTTCCACATTGGGGGGCACGACAGTTGCGGCAAGTGGTTCTATGCTGTCAGCAGTATTAAACCAACCGCGTCAGATCAACTTTGGAGGTTTCTACCATGATCGGCACTAAGATGATTCGCATTGCCTTGGCTGGCATGCTCTGTTTCTCCTTGCTGGCTGCAGCTCCAGCGACCGTTAACGCTCATTGCGACGATTGCACTCCTTGCTGTTGCCCACCTCCTCCACCACCAGTTTGTGTTGAGTGGTGCGTGAAGGATCCATGTGACCCTTGTTGCACAGGCGAAGAAGTTAGCGCGTGCCTGCCAGCTTCCTGCGAAGGCCAAACGCCTTGCCTGGATTCTTGGAAGAACGGTTTGTTTGGTCGCAAGATTTTGACCTACAAGTTCCCATGTGGCGAATGCGTCGACGTTGTTTTGACACGTCGTGGTGCCAAGGTTCGCTAAGCTTTTGCGAGGCGAATCGCTGCTGCTAAGCGCAGCATTGAAACAGGAAGCCCGGTCAGATGACTGGGCTTTTTTTTGCGCGTTTGCTAACGTTACGCCAAGACGCAAAAACACGAGCCTTCGAGGCCAGCTTAGACTGTAGTCGCTTATTTAAAGTCAGAAAGGAAACTCCTTATGCTCCAGTGCGGGATGCTTTTTTCAGGTCTGGTTCTAAGCGCAATTTTAGGCGCGGACGCGTCAACGCGGGCTCAGGAGAAAGGTAGCGGCGCGGCCGGTCTGCGGCGCCAGATAGACCAACGAGTCAATGACTTCATTGCTGCAAAGGGGATCCCAGGCCTCTCGATCGCGATCGCCAAAGACAGCCAATTGATTTTGGAAAAAGGCTACGGAATGGCGGACGTTGAAAACTCAGTCGCTGCCACAGCCGAGACCCGGTATCGAACGGCTTCCATAGCCAAGTCGATGACCGCGGTCGTAATTTTATCTCTGGCCGAAGACAGCAGACTCGATCTAGACCAAGACATTCGAATTTACTGCCCGAAATATCCTGCCAAGAAGTGGGGCGTAACATCGCGACAACTGCTCGGGCATTTGGGAGGAGTTCGGCATTATAAGAACAATGCCGAAACACGCTCCACAACGCACTTTTTTAGCCTGAATGCAGCTCTCGAAACCTTCAAAGACGATCCGCTGCGACATGAGCCTGGAAGCAAGTTCTTCTACACGACGTTTGGCTACAACCTGCTGGGTAATATTGCAGAAGGTGCCAGTGGTCAGAATTTCCTCCAACTCCTGGAGGAGAGGGTTTTTAATCGAGCAGCCATGGATGCAACTGTTTCCGATGATCAATTATCAATCATTGCAAACAGGGCTCGCGGCTACATGCGTCCAGATCTTGGCACGATTACTCGACTTGGTGGACTTGGGTACATGAAGCCCGGTGAGCTATACAATGCACCACTACATGATACGAGCGTGAAGATTCCGGGGGGCGGGCTACTTTCAAGTGCTGGCGACTTGGTGAGATTTGCGATCGCACTGAATCAAGGCAAAATGTTGCCACAGAACGCGTTGGACGAGATGTGGACTGCTCAAAAGACGATCGACGGGGAGTCGACCGGTTACGGGCTCGGCTGGCGCGTCAAAACGAAAGAAGGCGAGAAGACAGTCTTCCACACCGGCGGCCAGGCCGGGACTTCGACGATCTTAATGCTTCAACCCAGCAGCGGCGACGCAGTCGCAATTATGTGCAATCTTCAAAGTTTGAGCCTATCATCGATTGCAGAAGAGGTTCTGGAATTTGCTGATTAGCGAATTAGGCGACCGAAGCTCTGGTTATTGGGTGACACTGCGCTTTTGCAGGCATGTCTGGTAGGCTTTCGAATGGCTGCGAAATACTTCATTCGCCGGAAAGCGAGCTTCAGCTAAAATATTTCTGTGCTAAGCAAAGTACTCTATAGCGTTCTGAAACATCTTGAGGCCTTCCCCCACGGCCGGTTGCTTGCTGCGACGAGTCCAACTGGGATGCTGTGTAGGG
>PKCQ01000562.1 GCA_002862265.1 Planctomycetaceae bacterium
TGGCTTCAATGAGTCCTTCGCCGGCAAGTCTGGTTTGGATGATTTCAAAGACAAACTGCGGGGCTTCGTGAAGGAATTGCAGAACAAGTCCTTTAACGGCGAGTCAGCCTCCCGTGTGGTGCTTGTTGCGCCGATCGCCAACGAGGATTTACCAAACATTCCAGCGGCGAGACGAAACAATGAAAACATCCTGCTTTATGTCAACGCGATGCGTGAAGTGGCTGCGGAGCTGCAGGTCGGCTTTGTCGATCCATTTGAAGCGACACGAAAGGCCATGGAGAGTCCTGGTGATGACTTGACGGTCAATGGTGTTCATCTCAACGAGTCTGGTTACGAGCTGTTCGCCAAAGACCTCTTCGAGCAACTCTTCTCGATCGATGCTCCTGCTGTAGATTCGAAAATCCGCGAGTTGATTGTCGATAAGAATCTCCAATATTTCCGTCGTTACCGTCCATTAAATACTTTTTATTACACCGGTAATCGAAACAAAAGCTATGGCTACCTAGATTTTCTACCCGCAATGCGCAATTTCGATTTAATGGTCGCCAACCGCGAGAAGGCGATTTCCGATGTGGCGCAAGGAAAGTCTCCTCATGTCGACGATTCGAATCTACCACCGCTACCGCAAACCAAACAGAGCCGCGGAGCGAATCGTTGGTTGTCTGCGGAGGACGAATTGAAAGATTTTGAGATCGATCCGCGATTCGAGGTCAACCTCTTCGCTGGCGAAGAGCAGTTTCCTGAGCTCGGCGCTCCGATTCAAATGCGATGGGACAGCCGCGGGCGATTATGGGTGTCTTGCAGCACGACATATCCGCATGTCTACCCGGGCAACGAGCCTGACGACAAACTTGTGATCCTCGAAGACACCGACGGAGACGGGCGGGCCGACAAGTCGACAATCTTCGCGGAAGACTTACACATTCCATTGTCTTTTGAGTTTGGTGACGGCGGAGTCTATGTTTCCGAGATGCCAGATCTCACCTTCTTGCAGGACACGGACGGTGATGGAGAGGCGGATGTTCGTAAGCGTCTGCTGACCGGTTTCGGGACCGAGGACTCGCACCACGCCTTGCATGACTTTGTTTGGTCGCCTGATGGTGATCTGATTTTTCGCGAGTCGATTTTTCACCATTCACAAGTCGAAACGGCTTACGGACCTGTTCGTCAACAGAATTCAGGATGGTTTCGCTTCGAGCCTGACATTCAGCGACTCACTAGTTTCGGCACCTATCACAGCACAAATCCGTGGGGTGTGACCTTTGACGATTGGGGACAGCACGTCGCAAGTCATCCGATCTATGCCGCTGCATTCCATTCTCTCGATCCGCCTTATCCGACTCAGCATCCGAAACCGGTAGGGCTACGTGCTTATTCTGGCACCTGCGGACAGGAGTTCGTCGACTTTGCAACGTTCCCCGAAGAACTGCAAGGCCATTATATAAAAGCACGTTACAAACCGACGAATCGAATCGAGATTCACAAGTGGCAGGAGAATGAGTTTGGCTTCGACGAAGAGTACCAAAGCGACCTGATCTTTTCTAAGAATCTGAGTTTTATCCCTGTGGATATCGGCTACGGTCCGCGCGGTGCGATGTATATCTGCGACTGGTACAACCCTATCAAAGGCCATGCACAGTATTCGCTGCGTGACGAGCGGCGAGACCGTCACTCGGGCCGCATTTGGAGGGTCACCACCAAAGGTAAGTCACTGCAGGACCCTCCGGAGATTCACGACGCGAGCATCGAGACTCTTCTTGGCCATTTGAAACGTCCTGAGTATCGGGTCCGCTATTGGGCGAAACGCGAGTTGCGAGAACGAGATCCACAAGTCGTCAAAAAGGCCCTAGATAGCTGGATAAGCAGCCTTTCGGACGCAGATCCACGAGTGGATCATCACCGTCTTGAGGCCATTTGGCTTTATCGAGGTATTGACGCCAAGAACCTAGGATTGCTGCGCAAGCTCTTCCAGAGCGACAATCATCTCGCGCGGGCTGCAGCGACGGAGCAACTGCGTTATTGGCACACGGATTTGGCGGACAGTTTGACACTGCTACGCACCAGTGCCAATGACCCAAGTAGCATTGTTCGCATGCAAGCTGCGATTGCGGCAAGCTACATTGGCACACAGGAAGCGATGCTGGTCATTCTGGACCTGTACAAGCACCCGCTTGGCGGACACCTCGAGTATGCACTCACCTGTGCCCTTGGCTCAGAGAACCTTCGGCGTCATTGGGAGAATCGCCCAGAATTCGATGTCGCCAGCAGACTAAGAGATTCGAAACGCAAGAGCACGCTGAAAGAGCCGCCTGTAGATGCAGTGGCAGCTCAGTTTGATGCCCAGAAGAACTTGCAGACCGTACGGATCGGTTGTATTCCGGAACGCATGAAGTTCACTATTGAGCAGTTTCGAGTCAAACCTGGACAGCCAACCAAGATTGTGTTTTCCAACGGGGATGCGACCGATCACAACCTGCTGATTGTCAAACCAGGGGCGTTAGAGGAAGTTGGCATGGCGGCAAATGAAATGGCTCGGGATCCCCAAAATGCAAACTCCAACTTTATTCCGGGAAGTAAACGCAAATTGATTTTGCAAGCTGCCCCGATGATTGGACCGACACGGAGGACTCAAGTTGCTGTACTGCGATTCGAGGCCCCTCAAGACCCCGGTGTTTACCCTTACGTTTGCACTTTCCCTGGCCACTGGGTGATCATGAGCGGCAACATGATTGTTGCAAAGAATGACGAGCAGGCTGAGCAACTAATTGCTTCCACACGTCCACAGCTCGTCCAGGAATGGAAGCTGGCCGATTTGGAAGACTTGGAAACGAAAGACGACGAGCTAACTTTGATGCGTGGTTTAGCTGCATTCAAGAAAGCCAAGTGCGAGCAGTGTCATCGCATCGATGGTCATGGACTCAACTTGGGTCCCGATCTGGGCGACGTCACGAAAAGATTCCGAGGTGATAGGTTGCTGGAGCAAATCTTAAATCCGTCGAAGGATATCAGCGACAAGTACCGGAGCTACCGATTCTTGTTGGACTCCGGGAAAGTTATTTCCGGTGTGATCCAGAAAGAGACGGACAAAGAGGTAGTCATACTGACAAATCTTCCCCCAGTGAATCCAGAATC
>PKCQ01000138.1 GCA_002862265.1 Planctomycetaceae bacterium
ATTCCCGGAGTATCCGACATAACACGACTCACTCTGCGACTGTTCCGAACGCAAGTGAATATGGCCCAACGCCCAATAGTCATATCCAGCCGCGTCGAGGACAGAGATTGTGGTCGGAGCATAAGGATCATGGGAGCCAGGGCTGGACAACGAAGTGTGGAGCAGGCCCACATTGAACATGCCGGCGACAGCAGCCGGATATTTTGCCGCCAAGTCTGACTCTTGCACCCTCGAACCAAAGCTTTGACCATGGACGGCCAAACCAGCTTCCTCGAATAGTGTGCTGCTTGCGGAACTCATCCCAAACTCATGAACGCCAGCAGGCCATTGCGTTACCTTCTGCGAAGCACTGATGGCATCGTGATTGCCAAGGATCAATGCCACAGGAATGTTGCTCCGCGTTAAGCGTTTGAACTGCCCTTCTACCCAGAGTGCCGCACTCGCATCCTTGATCGGACCGTCGAACAAATCACCAGCAATCACCACTGCGTCAACTTCGCGCTCGAGCGCTAGATCAACAACAGTCCCGAAGCTACGACGAGACGCTTCTCGCATCTGCTCGCCGATTTTGGCGTCAAGTCGGTGGACTTTAGCAAGCGGACTGTCCAAATGAACGTCCGCCACATGAATGAAACGCTTGGTCATGGAATAACGATATCGCTTGAGATAATCTTCAAAAGGGAAAGCAAGTCTTACAAACGCGACGCGCACAAGACTGACTAGCGGAAACTAAGACCGGAAACAATTACTCGCGCGTCGTGCTTGTACTAGTTCACATGCTCACCCTTTCTGCTTGAACTGGAATCGAAGTCTTGTGCAGAAATCGAGGTTTCGACCGGAACCAAATCATCTGTACTGAGCATCAACAAGTAAGACTGCACACGGCTTGCTTCCAACCCCAACATCTTGCCGACTGCAGTAGCATAAGCTTGCATCTGCGGGCGATGCTGCTCCACCCGGTCATCCAGCCAGAGCAAAGTCATCTCAGAATCAAAGTGCTCTGTCTTGTAATCAAATATCTCAGCCGCGTAGGGTCTATCATCCTTGTAGAGCACTGCAAGGCGATCGATCTGTCCAGAAATAAGCTCACCATCGATTAGTTGACTTATGCTCAATTCATTGCTGATTTCAACTCGGTCGGGAACCCTGCCAAAATGCTTCGCCCCATAGCGTGACTTAGAAAGAGCTGCTCGAGTGCTACCAAGGTGCAGAATCTCTTGAAACTCACCCAACACTTGATCCAGCGAAACCAATTGGAGTTCTTCTGCGCTGAGCCGGCTCTGTACAGCCCACTGCATTGTTTCCCGATCAAATGAAAACTCCTCAACCCAATGCACGTTTTCCAGCAAGGCATGGAGAATCCTGCCATAGACAGCACCATGCGACTGACTCAAGGCGAACAAGTCGCCAATCGAGACCGATTCGCTCTGATGACTTTCGTAACTCGGCGCCGTCACTTTCAAGCTACGCCTTTCTGCCAGGTCTGGATCACCTCTCAGCGAGATGACTCTTGCTTCAACAGCCTCCGTTTCTTCCGTGATAGCCGGCAAGGCTGAAAACCAATCTTTGTCCCCGCATTGGTACAGCACTTCGTCAGCGTTGCAAGCTTGCCGACCTGGTTGCACCAGAGTAGCCTGAAGAATCCCGGCAAAGTCTTGCCTCGACTGCTTGCCTCGTGGTCGTGAGTACATATAGAGAGCTCGACGAGCTCGCGTCATGGCTACGTATAGCAAACAGAGCGATTCGACGACTTGGCGTTCTTTGTTTTGCTCAAAGGCTTGCTGCCAATCTTGTGGAAGAAAACGCTGGAGCGCCGAGTTCATATACCGGACTACACCGGTCGGCGGCTGACATGGATCATCGCCGCGCGACACAAAAGCGGAACTTCCGTCATACAAAGCACAACTAAGATCAGGCAAGAAGACCGCGTCGAACTCAAGCCCCTTACTGCGGTGAATCGTCATCACCTTTACTTGAGCCTCAGTCGGTAACGAGACTTGCTTCATCTCAACTGCTTGCTCAAAATCGCTCAGCCTCCCAGAAAAACTAGACTCGTATTCGTGAGCCATTTGCAACAGTTGTTCAAGGCGATATTGATCCCACCAAGAAACGTGTGCAGCTAATAAGTCCGCAATACGGCGAACTGCTCGCCCAAGTCCCAACCGATACACCTGAGTACGAAACCAATTCGACAGCTTGGCCGCGTCAGCTGTATCGACCGGCAGATAATCCGCTAGGGGAGATCGATCGATATGGTAGTGGCATATCTCGTCGCCCGGATGGTCTGCAAGATGCACCAAGGAAAGAATCAACTCGACTGCGACGGAGTCCGTGAGCGGATTCCCACCATCTTGACTCGCCGATATGCCCAAATCACGCAGAGTCGCAATCATCTGGGCAACTGAGGCATTAGTTCGTAGCAAAACGCCCACCGAACTGCTCGACTGATCAGTGATCTCTGCAATTTTCCGTGCGGCCGTAAGCATATAGGTCGAGCGAACCTCGTCGAAAGTGGCTCCGCCCATCTGCGGACCATTTTGGAGCTGCACAAAGCCTTTCAAATCACTGCGTGCCGTCGCGTGCTCTGGAAATACCTTGGACCACTTAGCTGCCGCCACTTCGCAATTGGCGTAGTTGTCGTGCAGAGTAAGATTGCGAAACACTTCGTTGACAGACTGGATGACTTCATCGCTAGAGCGAAAACTCTGACTTAGCTCTCTCTCTTTGATCGACGGTAGGGCCCCCTTGACTGCATCGAAAACTTCCGCGACGCCGCCGCGCCAACCATAGATCGCCTGCTTGGCGTCACCAACGCACAGAACAGACTGTTCGCTTTGTGCACCGCGCGAAACAGCGAGTGGCTTAGCGATGGGTTCCAGGATTCGCCATTGCTCGGCTGAAGTGTCTTGAAACTCATCGAGCAGTAAGTGCCGAATACCACAGTCCAACCTGAACTCCAAACGCTCCACGAGCTCCGACTGCGTGGCGAGCCCCTGGTTGCTCCATTGCGAAAGGTGATAAGTCACATCCGCGAAGGCCAACAAGCGATACTTGCGGAGAATGTCTTGGTAGTGGGTGTTGTACTTATCTAGAACTTCATAGCTTGCAAGCGTCTGCGTCTTGCGAATG
>PKCQ01000558.1 GCA_002862265.1 Planctomycetaceae bacterium
CCCGCCAATCTTCCCAAGCACGACTGCCGCTGCAGCGCGTACCCGCAAGCCTTGCCGCTGGTCCCGCACCAATTCGCAGCAATCCTTCACAAGAGGAAACGCTGGTTCACCAAGTCCAGCCAGACCATCCAGCAATTCGATCTTTCTTGCTTCTCGAAGCCTTGGATTTGACAGGATCTCCGACACTTTCCTGAGGCTCTCAGGGCCGAATTGGACGAGAGTTTGCAGAACTCCTGCGGTGACTGCCGCCGTTTCTCCGTTGGCAGCTAGACGCAGCAACATAGCCTGAACCAGTTCCTCGTCCGGACCAACGCGCCGAGCACTTCGAATAGCCAATAGCCTTAGTGACTCATCCGAAGCTTGAAGCTCTTGGGACAAAGCCGTCACCATGACATTTGCATGCCGCTTTTTAACGACCAGTTTGGGAATGACTTTTAGTGCAACTGCGATTTCTTCATCTCGGTGCGGATGCTTCAGCAACTCGAAGAATGCTTCTTCAAGACGCGACGACTCGATATTAGTTTTCGCTAGGCAGCAAGCACTGGCCATGCGGATGTCCCAGACCTGCTCTGGATCCTCAAGTTCCTTCCAAAGACGCAGCACCATCTTCGAGGGCACGTCAATTCTTGTGCCAAGCTCCCCAATCGCAGACAGAGCAGACAGACGTATCTGAATCCCAAAATCGCTCTTAAACGCAAACCTTTGCAAAGCCATGAGAACCTGGCTTTCCATTATCGATGCTCTTCCCAAGGCCCCCAAGGCTGCTGTTCTGACCGCAAGTGGATTCTGCTTGTTCTCTACTATCTGAATGAGTCGAAGTAAGTCGGGATACTGCTCACAATGCACCTCTTGGAGAACCCTTGCCAGCCATCCAGGTTGAACTTGCTGCGCTGGCGCGCGCTGAAAAACCTTTCGAAAGCTTTCTTCCCCAGCCTGCGACCAACGTGCGGAAATCAAGTCTAGCTCTGCGAGATCTTTCCGTTTCAGCACGCTCGTCAGCACGTCCGCTCGAATCTGCGCCATGCGGCTCGGTTCAGCATTTGAGTTCGAAACCAGCAGATTGATCGTTCGCAATCTTTCGATCGGCTCCGCAGATTCGAAGCGAAGGATTCGAGACTCCCAATCGTCTCTTCTCACTGGACTCGATTTTGTTCTCGCAATCAGTTCGACTCTTGGCGAATTGCCTAGGCCGGTTTGTAAGGCAAGGGCAGGGGAGTTCAGCCGTGGTAGTGCGGGAGGTTCGACTTCATCACCCGAGTGAGTTGCCAATAGACGCTGCAAGCGCGCGACGGCGTCTTCGACGACCAACCGATTCGATAAGCTCTGGCAACTTGTTCTCAACTCCTTGCTCGTAATCGCAAGGTACTTGAGTCGTTGCTTTGCATCCGAGAGCTTTACGGGCTGCATTGCGAATCGAGCCAAGGCATGCTCCGCAGCATAGCGCACGTGTGAATCCTCATCGTCCAGAATCGCATTTAGAGCCGGAATACAACGATCAGGTAACATACTGGTGCTACCAATCGCTTGGGCGGCATGCAGTCGAACAGTTGCGTCGCCATCCGTCAGCGCGAGCAGCAGTGAGTCGATTGCCGGAGCGGCCGCAGCCCCCATCTGGGCCAGCTCCCTGGCCGCCCGCCCCCGTGCTCCAGGCCTACCACGGTTGAGCACCTCAGCCCATTGCCGAGCAAGCTCAACCGCTTCGGCGCGATCGATCGACTCGAGTGCCCGTAGCTGCTCCTGCTCTGAAGTAATCCTAGTCGGCTCGGAAACCTTGGTTTGCGCGAGGACTTCTCGGTGGACTGGAAGCAGGACAAACCCACATAGGACCAAAGAAAGGCCGCTCGTCAACGTGCTAGCAATGCGTGCCCACATCACCTGCTCTCCCTAATTCGCCACGAAGCCTACCGGAAAACATCAAACCCACAGCATTTATCGACGAGGTCGACTTTGCGGATCAGGGAATCTTTGCTCGACCTTACCCACCAACAGCTGCCCCGGGATGGCGTCTCCACGCCAACCCAAGCGCAATTCGTTGACCTCCCCACAAGTGACACATACAAACAACTTCGAGACAGCCCCACAGCAACTACTTTCAAAGCCGCCCTATGTTCCGGTTCGCATTGCTAGGACTCACTATCATTTTCAGCGCTGGTGTTGTGCAAGCAGGTGTCAAGCTGATCAGCGGCGCACCATTGCTCGAGGAAGAAGCGCCTTCGTCCAATGCGTTGCCGAGCAATCCTCACGTTTACCACACCGAAACATCCGAGTCCGCACAGAGCACCGAAGAGCTCGCGGACCCACCTAGCCCCATCGCTTGGGACCAGTTCGTAGTCGTTCCTGAGCAACATTCCACACGCTGCGTTCTGGTTCAATTCCAACCGTAACTAAGACATTGGGCCCTACTAAAAGTACCAATTTCCTGAAGTGATTCTCTCGGACCAGATTCACTTAACAGGTAAACAGGAAATTTACTAATGAAAAACACAATTGCAGTCATCGCATTTCTCGCTTTACTTGTGGGAGCATCGATGCCAGCCCAAGCAGGCTTCATGAGCTACTTTGGGATCGATAATAGCCGGGGGGCACAGCTCGCAACAACTTTCTTAGCAACCTATCGGGCGGTGTCGGAACGGAAGATTTTGAGGGCTTCGCAAATGGCACACCCACGCCCATCAACTTGAGTTTCCCCGGATCATCCGGGGCACTCACGGCGACGTTGACTGGAAGCGCCCAGGTTAGGAACTCTGCTATCGGCGGAAGATATGCGACGTCAGGAAACAGCTACCTGAACACCACCACTGGCGGTGGGTTTACCATCGAATTCAGCTCTGCAATTTCTGCCTTTGGATTCTTCGGGACAGACGTTGGAGATATCGGTGGAGACTTGGTGCTGGGCCTCACCAATGGTCAAAACAAGCTTATCAGTCTTGACACCAGCGGTAGACCCAACGGGGCATTAATGTTCTGGGGCTTCACGGATGACACGAATGCTTACGACCGGATCACCTTTACCAACACTTCTACTGGTGACGCTTTCGGTTTCGATGACATGACCGTAGGTGACGCCGGACAAGTCACTGGTGTGGTGCCAGAACCGGGCAGCATGACCATCTTGGCCGCA
>PKCQ01000318.1 GCA_002862265.1 Planctomycetaceae bacterium
GAGGGCATCAAGAGGCGATGACGGCCCCCTGCAGGCAGGTGCCGATCTTCATGCGGACGAACTTCATCGGGTAGGCCCGTATCGACCGGCAGGGCGGCGAGGCTGACAGAAGACACATAAGAGGCGGATATACTCGGGGGGACAAACCAGCTGCTTGAAGTGGTGGCCAAGTCACCAAGACGATTATGGAAATCAGAGTGCCGACTAGAAAATGGAGTAAATTCCAATGCAATTCAAGGCAGTGAATGCCAGAAGAGCCATTGTCATAGTGGTTCTTGCACATCTCGCCAATGCATGCATGGCAATATCTAAAACAGATTTTGTTGTGCTCAAACATGGCGTTGGGGTTGTCTACGGCAAAATAAGCAGCATGACCGGCGCGATGGTGAGACTACAAGAGTGCCACTCCCTTGGCTCTTTTCCGGATACAAAGCTTGCTTATCGTTCCGGATCTAAGTGCACCGTAATGATGGAACATGTTGACGCCATTTTCTTCGACCGAACAATAAGTGAGATGCGGAAACTTCTAAAGCGGGCTTACCCTTCACGCACTCCTACAGAAAAAAACCCAAGCAATAGCACCGGCCTAAAGGAGGCTGCATACCAAGACGAAAACGTCGCCATTCGAGTAGCCGATGTGCGTAAATCGACAGCTGCAAGTGGAGGGTTCTACGTTTCCCTTGAAGTATCCTGCCTAGCGAAGGAACGGTATGTATGGCTATCTACCGGCCAAGTTGGAAGTAATGAAATCACAGGTGAAAGCTACCTGGTACCGCAAAGAAGGCGGGACTCTTTCAGCGAAGTGATACGTATGAAAGATTCATTCGGCAACTCAATACCATGCAAATACCCCCTTTACATTACCGGTAGTAAGATTTCAGGCAAGAACCTTATATATGGCGCAAAGACTACTGTAGAAGTCAAACCCGAAATTGGAATCCTCCCCAATGCGGATTTTGTCGAGATCGACATCGCTTCGAAGGCGCTTGGAAATAACAAGGATTGCATCATTCGTATTGACAGAGAACTCTTTGAGTAACTTGAAGCACGAACTGGTGGTGAATTAGGAGGCGCATTCCTTTGCGGATGCCGTCTCCGTTGCAAGGTTATTAGTGGCCAGCACTGACCAGAGAAATGAACAACGCTCATCACGGTTAAACTTACGTCGAAGTTCGCGGCGAGCATTAGGGCCAGAATTGGCAGAAAGCGCAACACTTTCGAAGTGGTTTAAAAATGCGGACCAGGATTCGGGAACAAAAACAGCGTGAGGGAAGACATGTCCTCGCTCAGCTACAAATGAATACGCTTCAGGGCTCGGGGACCAAACTCACGAGCGGGCAAGCCAGCGTGCCGTTCAGTCAACGCCCACATGGCATACTTGGCCGAGTACCCATGCTTGTGGCGCTCACCAAATCGATCACGCTCGTGAATGAGGTACTGCTCGGCCAACTCCCCCACCGTCAGCGCACGAGTCTGCTTGCGTAACGAGAATTCCTCCACTGGATAGCCAGCGAGGTAGTCAGCGATGAAGCTGGCATATTTTCGATGGGACTCAGGCGAGTCATAGAGTCCGAGGTAGAGCGCCCGACCGTGGATCCGGACGTACGCTTGACCTGTTGGTTTGTGAAGGAGGTAACCGGGGTGGCGGGTCTTCTTTCAGTGCATGTCGTCTCCAAGGAAACGCGTAGTCGACTACGCATTGTTGAGAGACGCTGCACCGACGAACTCCGTCGGGTAGGACCGTAAGAGCGGTCCTCAGCGTTGGTTTGAAAAAAGCGGGTGAGGCGATTCGAACGCCCGACATTCACGTTGGAAATGTCACTCTGTGTAGTTTGAATCGTTGTAAAGCATTGCCTGCAAGTTGATTCGGGTCAGATTTTACCAGCAACTCTTGCGGCAACTTTTCTACCAGGATGCACGATTTGCTACAGCAAAGTTGCTGGTCGCAGAGAGTCTAGATTTGACTCCGTGTCTATCCAGGTCGCACGAGCCTTTTTACTTGTCTGTAGAGCTGTTCAGTTGCCTCACTGGCATCTATCGATTGGTGGCAGCGTGTATGGCAGTTTGGGCATAATGCTACGGCATTACAGACGGTATCAGGTCCATCTGCCTTCAGTGGAACAACGTGGTGAACTTCTAGATACCAAGGGTTGCCTTTGGTTTTACTTCGGTATGGAGATGGCGCCTCGCAAAGCTCACAAATTCCTTTTGCGTTATCAAGCACCCACCGTTTGACTTCCGCATCTCGCTCCACAGATTCGGTTTGTGCAACCATTCGTTTTGCTGGGCGTTTTTTCCCTTTTGGCGGTAGGCCTAAAGGGCGAAATTCTCGAAGTGCTTCAACTTGTTCTTCAAGTACTTGGTTGTCAATCGTTGGAGCATAAAATTTTGCATCCCACGAAGCGGCAATATGTTCGTAAGCAGCATTGATCCATTGATCGCTGCGGTTCCCGAGTTTATTGCCAAGCCTATATCCAAGATTCTGCCAGGTAATTTCGCTTAGTGAATCCTCTGAGTATTCACCTTTGTTCCGTTCAGTGGCATCTTTCCATCCCGAACGAAATCTGCCAGCACGCTTTGAATCGCCTGGCTTTCTGCCATCGGGGATTTCAGAGTAAGAGCTGAGTAGTGAATTGATACGGCCTATGTCACTATCGGTAATCGATTGCTTTGGGAGAAGTTCAAAGTAGTCGAGTGCTTTGGGAAGAAGCTGCAGCAAGCAATCTTGGTAATTCGCTGCTGGTGCAAAACCTTTGCAGACCATTGGGCCCATATCTTTGCCTGTGCCCCGCTTTGAATATCTCCCCTGGTTAAAGATCGGTAGTCCATCTCTCAATAACTTTTGGGCAGCAGAAGTGACATTCATTACCTTTGGCTCGATTGCGCCAATTGGTCTTCCTGATAACGGTCCTCGGTGTAACTGCTCTTTGGCGGCTTTCTTCGTCATCCCAAGATCGGTGCCATCTCTCCAGCCTTTGTGAACTATGCACCAGTACACGCAGGCGGTTGCTGCCTCATCAAGTGACCATCCAGAAGAGGGTTCAATCATTCCCTCGGTGATTGAGTCAACAGCCTCTTGTATTTTTGCATTAGTGAGCATTCTC